>CAZILT010000068.1:0-25055 GCA_964540185.1 uncultured Dehalococcoidales bacterium | reverse complement strand
ATGCTTATCAAGGTGAATCCAGGCATTCAACCTTCGTCTTGCAGGTTAATGACCCGCGCTTGGTTCACTTTTCTTATCAGCGTTATCTAGAAAATAAACTTCGTTGTAGTTTCGGTTTTCATGGTACCCCTTTGCGGTTGATTTTCGCTAAGGCCAGGCGCAAAAGCAATAAGAGTATTAAGGTGGTGAAAACATGATAGTTGCCAGGTTTATTGCTGTGGTGATTGCTGGTTACCTTTTGGGCTCTATTCCCTTCGGCCTGCTCATGGGTAAGCTCAAGGGTGGCATTGATGTCAGAAAATATGGCAGTGGCAAAACTGGCGCCACTAATGTAATGCGAGCCGTAGGGACCAGGATTGGCGTTTTAACCCTACTCCTTGATGGGGTTAAAGCTGCGGGAGCAGTCCTGCTGGCTAAAGTGATTGTAGATAGCGGTATATTGACCATTGGAGGCGTATCCTTCCAGTACTTGCATATAGCTCAAGTTATGGCTGGCTTGGCAGCCGTGGCAGGACATAACTGGCCTGTATTTGCCGGGTTTAAAGGAGGTCGCGGGGTAGCTGCCTACTTTGGTACATTATTTATTATTTCTCCACCGGTTGCTATATTTGGAACTGAAGTTATAGCTATATCGGCGCTGCGTAGCCGGCAAATGTCCAAAGGCTCCATTCTGGGAGCTATAGCTGCCTGGTGTTTGTTGGTACCTTTGACCATTAGTTATGGTTCTCCCCCAATTTATCTAGCTTATGGCTTAGCAGCCATAGCCTTTCTTGTCTACCAGCATCGTGACAATGTAAAGCGATTACAACTGGGCACAGAACGCCAGCTATGGTGAGGGGGAATGCAAGCTGATCTTAGGCCATGCCTAAAGCTACCATCATAGGGAATACCACTTGGGGCAATACTTTAGCTGCCTTGCTAAGCAGCAAGGGGGTGGAGGTAAAGTTGTGGGCGCGCAGCCAAGTAGAAGCTGAGGGGCTGAACAGGAAATTATATAGCTATTCTTCTACCAGTCATATCGAGGAAGCGCTGAAAGGATCCGACCTTGTAATCTGGGTGGTTCCCTCGCAGAAATTGCGACAAAATGTCGCTCTAGCTAAAGACTACTTAACCAACTTAATGTTGTTGGTGAGTGCTGCCAAAGGGTTAGAGATGGATAGTGGCAAGAGAATGTCTCAGGTAATGGCAGAGGAAATTGCACCGGCTTTAGAACAGCGCATCTGTGTTCTCTCCGGCCCCAATTTAGCCAGGGAAGTTGCTCTTGGCCTGCCTGCTGCTTCGATGGTGGCTGCACAGGACGTAACTGTAGCTGAAAGAGTGCGAGATTTGATGAGTTCGCCCGAATTTCTTCTGTTTACCACTGATGATGTCATCGGCGTAGAATTGGGAGGAGCCCTGAAAAATATTGTAGCTTTGGGTGCGGGAATGATTGATGGCTTGAACTTGGGTGACAATGCTAAGGCTGCCTTTGTCACCTGGAGTTGGGCTGAGGCTATTTCCCTGGGGGTGGCCCTGGGAGCTAAGGCTAGTACCTTTTCCGGTTTATCTGGCTTGGGTGACTTAATAGCCACTTGCGCTAGCACTTTGAGCCGAAATCATTATGTTGGTTATGAGTTAGCTAAAGGGCGATCACTGAAAGAAATAACTGCTTCTATGTCACAGGTCGCTGAAGGGGTTAATACGGCTATGGCAGTTCATCAAATAATCCAGAAGTTGAACTTGGAAACTCCTATTATCAATCTTATTTATCAAGTCCTTTTTGAAAACTTGCCGGCAACTGAAGCGCTGGCAGATTTTGGTAAGTTAACCTCGTTAAGAGCCTCAGGATGACAGGATAAATATCTCAGGATAGTTTCGGTTGAGGCAAGGTCTTAGCTAACTCCTGGAAGAGCTGTCTTTGTTTCCCGTTTAGATGTTGCGGAGTAACTATTACAACTTTTACCAGTAGATCTCCTTTCCCCTTGCCATTAAGCTGTGGCACTCCTTTGCCTTTAAGGCGGAGGATTTTTCCGTTTTGGGTGCTTGGCGGTATTCTCAGGCTTGTCTTCCCGTCTAAGGATGGCACCTCGATTTCATCTCCCAGGGCAGCCTGGGCAAAGTTTATGGGTAATTCGCACAGAATGTCGATGCCGTCTCTGTGGAATAAGGGGTGTGGCCTGACTAAAAGGTCAATATAGACATCACCAGGTGCTCCTCCATATAAGCCAGCATCTCCCTGCCCTCTAAGTTGCATCTGATAGCCATCATCCACGCCGGCAGGAATATCTATTGTTAGCTTGCGCGTTACCTTAATTTTCCCCCTTCCGTGACATTGGGAACAGGGGTTGGTTATTATAGTGCCGCTGCCCTTACATCGGGGGCAGGTGGTAATGTGGCTGAAGCGGCCAAAAATGCTCTGTTGAACTTTTCTTACCTGCCCCGTCCCTCGACACTCTGGGCAGGTCTGGGGATTTGTGCCTGGTTGACTACCGATGCCGTGGCATAAAGGACAAAGCTCAATGCGCTGTATTTCAATCTCTTTCTGGCAGCCGAACACCGCTTCCTCGAAAGAAAGGGTGAGCTGAGTTCGCAGGCTATCCCCTTTTTGTGGAGTGCGCTGAGCAGTCCTGCCAAACGGAGTCTCACCAAAGCCGCCGAAGAAGGATTCGAAAATATCACCTAGTCCGCCAAAGCCAAAATCGGGAAATCCTTCTAGCCCTTTAATATCCACTCGGCCGTAACGGTCATAGCTATTTCTCTTCTCAGGGTCAGAAAGTACCTGGTATGCCTCGTTTATCTCCTTAAATTTATCTTCTGCCCCTGATTCCCTGTTATGGTCGGGATGATACTGGAAAGCCAGCTTACGAAACGCCCTCTTAATTTCCTCATCACTAGTGTTTCGAGGCACTCCCAACACTTCATAATAATCTCGTTTTACGGCCATGGTTAGTTACCCTTAATCTTATTAGTATAGCCCCTCGACTTCCACGTTGGCAACTTTTATACGGGCTGGTCAACAAATTATTGACTGGATAGAGAAAATCTGCTAGTATTAAAATTGGCCACTGACCTTTAGGGGCAGTGAGCTTGAGACTAGGATATATAAGGAACTTCCGCTTGGATCGGCAACGACCGAGACGGTGACAAAGGTCAGGTTATTAACCCTCTCGGTATTGTTGAGAGGGTTTTTTGTTGAGTTTATTATGCTGCTGAGGGATATAAGGAGATGTTAACAGTTGGCTTTGTCGGTGCTGGAACGGTGGGCACAGCCTTGGCAGTAAGCCTTTCTCAGCGGGGGAGTCCAGTAGTGGCTGTATCCAGTCGAAGTCTGACCTCGGCACGGAAGCTGGCAGGGTTGGTGGCTAATTGTCGCCCTTGCCAAACAGCCCAGGAAGTAGCTGATGTCGCTGAACTAGTGTTTATCACCACCCCTGATGATTTTATTTCTCATGTAGCGAGTGAGGTTAAATGGCATAAAGGGCAGAATGTCATACATTGCAGCGGAGCTCATTCCGTTGATATTCTGGAGTCGGCTGAACGACTTGGCGCCAATGTAGCTTCCTTCCACCCGCTGCAAACTTTTGCCAGCATTGATGAAGCAATCCATAACCTACCCGGTTCCACGTTTGCCCTAGAAGCCGAAGAACCTCTGCTATCAAGGCTGAAGGAACTGTGTTCCAGTTTGTATGGCAATTGGGTGGAGCTTAAGCCGGGAGACAAAGTGCTATATCATATAGCGGCTGTCTTTGTCTCTAATTATGTAGTAACCCTGATTAAGTTAGCCCTGGATTTATGGCGCAGCTTTGGCGTGTCACCGAAGGAGGCAACAGAATCCTTGCTTCCTTTGCTCAAGGGAACGGTGAATAATATTGATAATGTTGGCTTGCCCCACTGCCTCACCGGCCCCATTGCCCGTGGTGACTTAAGCACCATAAGCAAGCATGTAAATGCTCTTGAAGCTTGGAATTCCTCATTGCTAACTATCTACAAAGACTTAGGATTTGAAACCATTCCCATTGCTTTAGCCAGGGGCGGGATTGATGAAGGTAGGGCCATGGAATTGGGAGCTATTTTAAATAGTCATTGCCATCTTGAGGCGAGACAGTATACAAAGGAGGCAAGAAATGAGGACTATGCTGAAAAGTAAAATCCACCGAGCTCGGGCCACAGAGGTCAATTTAGATTATGAGGGCAGCATTACCATTGACAGAGTGCTTATGGAGGCCAGCGACCTTCTGCCGTTTGAGCGGGTAGAGGTGCTTAATATCAATAACGGAGCCCGGTTCAGCACTTATGTTATTGAAGGCGGGGCAAATTCAGGGATAATCGGGCTTAACGGTGCTGCTGCCAGGCTAGTGGCTAAAGGGGATATAGTTATCATTCTCTCCTACTACCAGGTTGCCGATGATGAGGCTATAGCTATGGAGCCGGCTGTGGTTTATGTGGATGATAAAAATAGAATTATCGAGCCCTCACCTACAGTCGCTCTTCCTAGACGAGAAATGTAAATAAAAGATTAAAATGCAAAAATACAGAGCAAAATCTAAAAAATTTTACATTTTAAGTAGTCACTTTGATTTTTTATGTTTGACTTTTAATTTTTTAGGGAGGGGGAGATAAAATGCGAGTTACTATTACTGAAATACAGGAGATGAAGCGTAAGCGGGAGAAGATACCTATGCTTACCGCTTATGATTATATAACTGCTAAGATGGTTGATGAAGCTGGTGTGCCCTTGATATTGGTTGGGGATAGTCTGGGGATGGTGATGTTGGGTTATGACTCCACCATTCCTGTGACTATGGAGGAGATGCTGCACCACACAAAGGCTGTGGTCAGGGGGGCTAAGAAGGCCTTGATAATAGGCGATATGCCTTTCATGACCTACCATGTCAGCCTACCTGAGGCTTTGCATAATGTGGGGCGTTTCATCCAGGAAGGTGGGGCGCAGGCAGTCAAACTGGAGGGGGGTGAAGCTGTGTCTGAAGTGGTAAAGCGTATTGTTGATTGTGGCATCCCGGTTATGGGGCATATCGGGCTTACTCCGCAATCCATCCATCAGTTGGGCGGCTTTAAGGTGCAGGGGAAAACGCTAGAGGTAGCTGAAAGGCTGCTTAAAGATGCTTGTATCTTGGAGGAAGCGGGCGCATTTGCCGTTGTTCTGGAGTGTGTTCCATCGCCTCTTGCTAAGCTGATTACACAGAAGGCGAATATCCCCACGATTGGCATTGGAGCTGGACCTGATTGTGATGGTCAGGTTCAGGTGATCAGCGATATTCTGGGCCTTTACTCCACTTTTGTGCCCAAGCATGCCAAGCAATATGCTAAGTTGGCTGAAGAAATAGAGGCCGCTGTCTCTGATTATGTAACTGAAGTTAAATCTGCTAGTTTCCCTACCGCAAAGCAGAGCTATACTATGGATGAAAGCCTCCTCAGCGATGTTACTGCAAGCGGAGCGAAGCAATCTCAATGCAAGTAATAAAAACAATCGCCGAGATAAGGGAATTGAGACAAAAGCTCAGCGGCTCGGGCGGCTTTGTGCCCACTATGGGCTATCTTCATGAAGGTCATCTAGCTCTGATGAAGCAAGCTAGGGTGGGAAATGACACCGTTGTGGTTAGCATTTTTGTTAATCCCACCCAGTTTAGTCCTAATGAGGATCTGGCCACCTACCCACGGGACATTGACCGCGACCTGAGGCTACTGGAGCAGGAGGGAACGGACATTGCTTTTGTGCCTTCTGACGCAGAGATGTATCCCCAGGAGTTCAGCACCTGGGTGGATGTGAAGAAATTAACGGAGCGTCTTGAGGGAGCATCTCGTCCGGGACATTTCCGAGGAGTGGCTACAGTGGTAGCCAAACTATTAAACATCGTCCAGCCCACCCGGGCTTACTTCGGACAGAAGGATGCCCAGCAGGTGGTGGTCATCAAGAGGATGGTGGCTGACCTTAATATGAACATGGAGATTATGGTTGTGCCCACGGTGAGGGAAGGCGATGGCCTGGCTATGAGCAGCCGCAATGGTTACCTCAATTCTGAGGAACGCCAGGCAGCGACCGTTCTGTTCAGGGCTCTCTTCTTAGCCAGGCAATTATGGCAGGATGGTGAAAAAAACGGCGATAAGCTTCGGCGCGAAATGAAATCAGTTATACGCAAGAAGCCTCTGGCCAGAATTGATTATGTCAGCATTGCTGATGCCGATACCCTGGAGGAACTGGAGGTAATTGACCGACCAGCCCTGGCCTTGCTGGCAGTCAGGATAGGTAGAACGAGGCTGATAGATAATGTCCTGCTGGCATAGGATACTCCTGATACCCTCACGTCCCTCGACAGATAAGGTGAGGTGAAGGGTGAACATCCTTCATCAGGGTCGCACTACAATAATGAAATGCGCTCAGGAAGCTGAATCCCCTGAGAAGCAAGCAGCTCATCCAGTGTTTTACTGCTGCTCTGGGATGGGAGATACTTCAACCTGGCGCCATATTGCGGATCCGGGCCCATGGTAGCCATGGTGTTCTTTACCGCCTCTTGTACGGTCAGTCTATTGGTGCACAATTGTTCCATCAAGTAAGTAGTGGCCTGGTCCACATAGCCCAGGCCTACAGCGGCCCCCCAGCGAAGGTCAATCAGTAGCGCTTAGCCCGCCGACTAGTCTTTACATCACCACGATAATCAGGAGCGATGATATTAAAAACCAGGCTTAGGCTCGGATCTACCATTCGTGAACTGATTCGGGTTTCAATCTCATCCAGCGAAAGGCATGTGGTAACTACCATCGGTAATGTAGTATTATAGCGATGGTTAATCAATTGATATAGCTTCTCTTGAGCCCATGAGGTAGCTGATTGTTCACCAAAATCATCGAGTATCAGCAGCGGGCTTTGTTTAATCTCCTCAAAAAATTCATCATATGGCACCCTACTCTCCGGGCTGAAGGTAGAGCGTAAATGGTCAAGCAATTCAGGAACAACAACAAAGAAAGTCGGCTTGCCCTGTGCTAACCGATAATTAGTAATAGCTGCTGCTAGATGGGTTTTGCCACAACCGTTAACACCGCTAAATATTAGCCAACCTTCCGGATTATGAGCAAAATCCGCTGCTAGATGAAAAGCTTGTTGTAGATTTTGACGCTGCTCCAAAGATAGGTTCAATCGCTTATAGTCAAACTTATCAAAGGTCATATTCCGCAATAGTCCCGGCGGCAATGTGCCCAATCGTTCTAAGGACGACTTTTGCCCCACTGCACATACCTGGCAAAATTCATCATTTCTGAAATGCCCGTGCAAACGCTCACCAAACTTTTCCAATGGCACATCTGTGGTAACCACAGTGGCTAACCTAGCATTGAAACGATGATTGAGAAGTTGCTCCAATTTTTCCCTTGCCCAGGATGTAGCACCTTCCATAGTTAGGTCATCAAGCACCAGTAGGGGCGTATTCTTTACATGCTCAAATAACTCATCGTAGGTTATATTACTTGTGGGGCTAAAAGCAGAACGGAGGTGATCTAGAAGATCGGCAACTCCGATATAAAAGGCCGGCTGTCCCGCACTTAAACAGTGATTAGCAATAGCACAAGCTAAGTGAGTTTTGCCACAGCCGCTAGGACCGGAAAGGACAAGCCACCCTTGGGGATTATCCGCAAAGGTTTTGGCCACCTGGTAAGCACAACTAAAGCGCTCCTGTGAAACAGCGTCGTCTCTGTTTCCCTTCGGCGATAAATTGCCAAATGTAAGCCGTGACAGGGAACCAAGATTGCTGTATTTCTTAAGGTATTGTAACTTTCTCCCCTGTCGTTTTTCTCTTTCACACTGGCAAGGCACCACCCGACTAAAATCAGGCTGTCCTGAAGCCAGTAGCGGATGCACAAAGCCAGCTCCTTTACATATAGGACAGGTTCCTTCCCCAGCGTAGGACTTGCTCTCGGCACCATGAGATTCTTCGCTACGCTCAGAACGGCCAGCAGGTTTATCTTTTGACCAGATGTCCGTACTTGCCCCTGATGTATTTGTCGGGGTCATTCTTTTTAATACCTTGTCTATGCTTTCCACTATCCTTACCTTCGCTAGCCCAGCGTTCAAGAATACGAGCAATATATCTCCAACTGCGTTTATTCATCAGGACTGCTTCCTCAAAAGCCTCATCAATCCACTGTGGGGGATATAATCTTTCCGCCTCTTTAAGCTCTTCAGCAATCATTGGCGTTATTATCCCTATATTTTGCTCATAGAGGGCGAAAATGTTAGGTAATTGTACTGGACGTCGTATCCTTTCCTCGCCGGGTTTCATTTCATCAATAGGAAGCTTCCCACGCTTGATGTTATCAATAGCCTTCCTATCACTTTCCATATTGGCAAAGTAAACATCCTCCCAGTTACCATCTATATTTAAGTTTAGATGTAAAATAGTGCCGCGGTTTACCGCTGAGCTTAAAGCAAGACGAAGTGCTCCCTCTCCCACCCCAGCCATCAATACCCTATCAGACAGTAACTCCCTATATGTAACAAAACAGGGATACCCTCGCTTACGATGGAGCAAATAAAAGATATAAATTGTTACTTTAAGCTCAGCCACATCTTGAATCTGAGGCATCACCTGAGTAAGGAAGAGGTCAGGCAAGGAGATAAATGTTACTCCTGCTGGGAAACCAGTAAATTTTTTATTTAACATCTTTCCGTTTTTCAAATAGCTGAAATTGACTCGGCCCCCTCCAAGCTATCAAATTTAACCACTCTATTCAAGAAACGCAACTTAACTTGCCCTAAAGGGCCGTTACGGTGCTTAGATACGATAATATCAGCGATGCCACGCGGATAAGGCTCCTTCTCCATATCATGCAGTTTATACCAGTCTTCCTCCTTATAATACATGTCATCTCGGTAGATAAAAACAACAATATCAGCATCCTGTTCGATGGTGCCGCTTTCGCGCAAGTCAGCAAGCTGAGGCATATGGGAGGCTCGCCATTCCACAGCCCGGCTAAGTTGAGATACGGCCAGCACTGGTACATCCAACTCTCTAGCCAGCATTTTTAATGAACGAGTTATTTTACTGAGCTCCTGAACCCGATTTTCATTCCTACCATCACCCTCTATTAGCTGTATGTAATCAACGATTATTAAGTCAATATTGTGCTCAAAGTGAAGGCGCCGCGCTTTGCTTCTTATATCTATAGCTCGAATCTGAGGTGAATCATCGATGTAGATTGGCGTTTCAGATAAGATTCCACTGGCCTCCATGACCCTCACCTCATCGTTTCCTTCAAAATGTCCAAAACGAACATGCTTAGAATCTACCTCTGCCTCGCTAGACAGAAGACGCTGAACTACTGATTCCCGGGACATCTCCAAACTGAATATAGCAACACAAGCTCCTTGGTTGACAGCAGCGTTTCTGGCAATATTTAGAGCCAAGCTGGTTTTACCCATGCTAGGCCTGGCAGCTAAAACAATCAAGTCTGATTTCTGTAAGCCACCCAGGAGGGCATCCAGCCCAGGAAAACCAGTTAGAGTGTGAGGCATCTTCCCTTCCAGAGGCACAGCAGGCTGTCCAGCCTCTTCAAAGTATTGGCCTAGAACATCACGAACTAGAACAAAATCCCTGGCTCCCTGCTTCATGCGTAATTGGAAAAGGAGCTCTTCAGCTTTATTGAGGCTAGCCTCGACATCTGGTCCAGCATCATAGCCAATAGCAGCAATCTGTCCCGCAGCAGCGATTAACCGCCGCATTACTGCCATGTTAGACACTATCTGCGCATAATGTTCAACATGAAGAGACGTGGGCACAATAGATATCAGATGGCTTAAATAGGCAGCACCGCCAATTTGCTCCAGCTTATTCTGGCGCATCAATTCATGAGCTACGGTGATTTGATTTATGGCTTCATTGCGCTGATAAAGGGAGAAACAAGCTCGGTAAATAAGCTGATTAGCCTCCTCAAAAAAGTCCTCAGGCTTAAGAAAGATAGCAACTTTCAAAATAGCATCAGGATCAATAAGCAAGGAGCCAATTACAGCCTCCTCCGCCTCAATATCGTGGGGGGGTAATTTTTCTTGTGCCATGCTAAGCCCTCTCTGGCTCGATAACCACTGTGATTTGTGGCTCTAACCCTTTAGCTAATTTGACAATTATTTCGTGATTACCCCCCTGGCGCAAGGGCTTGTCTATATCTATCTTCCTCTTATCAACAACAGAACCTGTGACTCGACTTAGCTCCTTAGCTATGTCAGCAGCGGTAATAGAGCCAAATAGACGATCTCCTGCGCCTATACGGGTATGAAAATAAATTCTGCTTCCCTCAATCTGTCCAGCTAGTTCAGCCAACTTGGTTTGGTCAACAGTTTTTTGACCTCTTTCCTTCTGAATCTCCAGCCCGACCTGCTTTATAATCGTCGGCGTTGCTACTGAGGCCAAGCCTTGAGGCAAAAGGAAATTCCTGGCATAGCCTTGGCTCACCTCCTTTATCTCTCCAGCCTCTCCTTTCCCGGGAATATCCTTCAATAAGATGACCTTCATCGTAAACTGAGAAACCTCTCCACTGATACAGCAGCAGTAGCGCCATCGCCAGCAGCAGTTATCGCCTGCCTGGCTGAGTCATGGCGAACATCGCCTGTAGCCAATATTCCTGACACTCCCGTTTCCATCACCCCATTGGTGATTATGTAACCTTGTTCATCTAGAGGCACAATCCCCCGCAAATAGCCAGTATTGGGTTCTAACCCGATAGCAACAAAAACACCAGCTACCGACAATACTGATATTGTATCATTTTTTGTGTCTTCCAATCTAACTTGATTGACCACTCCATCACCTTCTACCTTAGTCACCACAGAATTCCAGATAAAGTCTATTTTGGGTTCCATCCTGGCCCTTTCACGCAGTATCCTGCTAGCTCGTAATTGGCTACGACGATGGATGATCTTAACTGAGGAAGCGAACTTAGTTAGATAAAGAGCTTCGGTGATAGCAGAATCTCCACCCCCTATTACGGCTACTGCCTTATCACGGAACAAAGGACCATCACAAGTAGCACAGTAGGAAACCCCTTTACCCACAAGCTCATCTTCTCCAGGCACCTCTAACTTACGGAACTGCGAACCAGTGGCGATAATCACCGAATCAGCTATGAAATCCCCTTCACTAGTGTTGACCAGGTGATACGAAGGAGAATCCCATCCCCTACCTCCCTTTATCTGTCGGGGAATGTGAGGGATCAGACTGGTGACCTCAGCGAGTAATGTTTGCAACCCCCAGCTAGTGGCTTGCTGGTGCATGCGTTGCCCCAGCTCGATGCCGGAAACTCCTTGGGGAAAACCGGGATAATTCTCCAGCCTCTCAGCATAGGTTATCTGCCCACCCATCACTCCTCTCTCAATAAGCAAGACATCAAGCCCTGAGCGAGCGCAATACAAGCCAGCAGTAAGACCAGCAGGTCCACCACCAATGACAATTACCTGATAAGTCTTGCTCATCTACCTTCTACCCTTTCCCACATGTCACAACGTCCCCCCCATCTTGCCAGAACCCTGCCATCGACAGAAATTTGGGATATCTCGCACAGGTTAGGGCAAGCTTTACATATAAAAGAGGACATCTGGAATTCTGTTTGGCTGACACTAAATCCTTTAAAACCTGTCATGTGACCATTATTCTTCACTTCTTCATACACCAACATAGCAGCTCCAATGGCACCCATGAGTTCCTTGTGAGGAGGAATATAAACTTCCGTGTGGAAGGTTTCATTGAATGCCCTGACTATCCCTTTATTGAAAGCAACACCACCTTGGAATACCATTCTAGGCAGGATTTCTTTGCCTAAAGCAACATTATTGAGATAGTTACGCACCATTGATTGACACAATCCATAAATGATGTCATCAATGGGATAGCCCATCTGCTGTTTATGAATCATGTCTGATTCAGCAAAAACAGTACAGCGCCCGGCGATGCGCGCTGGATTTCTGCTCCTCAAGGCATGGCCCCCGAAATCCTCAACCCTTATGTTCAATCGCTCAGCTTGATGCTCAAGAAAACTACCAGTGCCAGCAGCACATACTGAGTTCATGCCAAAATCAACAACTACGCCATCACGAATTATGATAATTTTGCTATCCTGTCCTCCAATTTCAAACACAGTTTGCACATCAGATACATAGTACATAGCAGCGACCGCATGAGCAGTGATCTCATTTTTCACCAAGTCGGCACCAACCATAACGCCAGCCAGCGCTCTACCACTTCCTGTGGTAGCCACGCCACAAATTTCAGCCTCGGGGGGCATCTGCTTTCTTATCTCCTCCAACCCTTCCTTTATCATATCAACCGGATTACCCCGAGTTCGCAAATAGATAGATGCTAGAATCTCATTGCTTTCGTCAAGCAAAGCTAATTTGGTGGTAACCGAACCAACATCAATACCAAGATAAGTTTTCATAACTCCCTCTAGTCTACTCTCTTAAGAGATGTTCCGCCAAAGCTTTTAAGCCTACCACAATTGAAGGTTTTGATACTCTCCTGCAATTCCAGTGCTCTTCTCCGCTTTAAACTCAAGATGGGATAAAATAAAACCGAAATAATTGTAATGAGAATAAAGAACACTATCATTTGCTTACTTGTGACAAACTTATCCAGCGTTGCAAATTTATCTCCCATCCCGCCTCCTCCTTCTAAAGCCAAGCAGGTCCACAAAGGCCTCAAGCCTGGTCAACATCCCCTGCTTAGCCATTTGTTCATCGCAAGTGACAGCAAGCACCGGTATATCTTCCCTGGTCGATGGCATAATATTCTGAGCTACTATTTCAGGCATACAGGTAAAAGGGGCTAGATGGATTACTCCATCATACCCCCTCTGTGAGTAGAGCACCTTCTCACCCACCGACTCCCAGCCATCACCCCCAACATCGTGGTCAAGGTAAGGCTTAGCTAGCTTATGAACCTCCTTCCACTCATCTACACCTAAGTAGTTAAGGAAAAGGCTATATTTGATCCATCGAGAAATAGTCATGGTTCGCTCGACCTCTACCCCCAATTTGCCTAACTCCACCTCTATATCCATATTGGCAAAGGGCTCTATAACAACATAAATTTCACCTACTATGCCCACCTTAAGCGGATCAGCCTCAGGATCCCTGGGAACTTTATTTAGCCTGTCAGTGTATTCTTTAGTTATCCTTCTTACTTCCTTGCTACTAGTCGCGCCATCAATGGCCTTAACAGCTTCCCGGTAGATTCGATTAGCCACCCCCTTCTCCAATTCCACTGCCCTTATCTTCCAGACTACCCTTTCCACTCTATCTAAGGCAGCTAGCTTACCTATACCAAAGAAAAACGCTGAAATAATTTCATGCCACGGGGCATTATTGGTCATGTCCCTTATAAGCTGCAGAATGCTAGCAATCTTATGGTGAGACACATCAATAGTGATGAAGTGAGCATTATAACCCAGGTCACAAAGCATTTGTTCCTGCCCCTTGGCATAGTAGCCCAAACGGCAGATGCCAGTCCCTCTAGCCTGGGCCAGGGTATCTGCCCCCAGCTCACAGGCCTCGATTAAACTGCCTAGAGTAAGCTTATAAGGTAAGCAAGCCTCCGTCGGTGAGTACTTGATTCCCAGCTCTAATGTTCTCTGAGTCATTGGTGGTGGGATCACAAGCTCACCATCAATGGCGCCCAGTCTATAAACCATGCTTTTTATAGCTACATAGACGTTGCCAAAATGAGGTATACCTACACGCATATCCTCTCCCTCCGTTTAATCATGTCAAGGAAAGCTTCTAAGCGAGTAAGCACTCCCCCTGCACTGGCATGCTCATCCAGACTAAGGTGTAAAAAGGGAATCCCAAGCTCTCGGGCTCGATGCTTTACAAAGCTCACCATCATTGAATCAGGACCACAGCCAAAGACAGAGAGATTAATGAGACCATCGACTTTCGCTTCCAAGTAATATTCACCAGCGCCGATAATGTCAGTCTCAAATGCCCAATGAGGAGCACCCACCAGCCTTATTGCGGCGGCATCAAGCTCCTCCTCAGGCACCATTTCGGGAACGAGAATTTTAGTCCCCATTGATTGCAATTGCAAAATTAAGCGATGGTTAAGATAATCATCATAGATGACATAAGGATGCCCAATAACAGCGATAGTCAGCAGTGGAGATGAATCAAAACCAGAAGCTGACCGCGATCCCTCTTGGCACACTTCACTGATAGCCTCAAGGCAGGTAAGTCCTTCTTGGGACATCTTATTTCGGTAAGTCAGGTTGCTTTTCCAGGCCTCCTCAACCGCTTTTTGGATCTTAAACGGACTGGAGGTAAAACGGTGCCCCAACTCATAAATATTGTGATATAAATGATAGCGCCACTTTCCCACATCTATCTGTGGGGCAAGAACTACAGGGCATTCAGGGATTAATGCTCTAACCATGTTAGGTAAACCGATAATTTTAGAGCAGTTATAAGTCTTCTTGCCCAGATTGATAACCGCCGGGGCAAATATATAGTCACATTTGTCTATCAAAGAGACAACATGCCCCAGAAAAAGCTTTACTGGCAAGCAGGTATCAGCAACTGCCCGGGTGACGCCTGAATTTAGTATGGCCTTATTAGTTTGCGGCGATACTACTACCTCTGCACCTAAACTTTCAAAAAAAGTTTTCCACATAGGATAATACTGGTAGTAAAGCAAAGCCCGCGGGATACCCACTTTAATCATGGCCACTCCGGAATTCCTGCCTAATCTTACCTAGCATCTCAGGCTGACCAAGAATATCAACGACAGTCATTGCCATCGCCTTAGCCGCATCTAACAGCCCCTTATGGCTATCCTCAGAAGCAGCCGCAGATGCAAACTGTGGTGAATGTATCACCACCCCAGGAGGCGCAATAGCCACCATAGGATGTATACTGGGCACCACCTGGCTTACATTTCCCATATCTGTGCTGCCACAGCCAAAACGAGGGTCAAAAACTTCCATATGGCGTCCTAGCAACTCCATATTTTGGCTGAATAACCCGGCCAAAGTGCCATTATTTTTCATAAAAGCATAAGTCTTTTCTCCCCAGCTATACTTTAGCTCGGCTCCACTAGCTAAAGATGCTCCTTGGAAACAATTCAACACTTTTTCCTTCAGTTCACCAAGGTAAGCAGTATCTAAGGCACGTATCAAGAAGCTAGCAGCACTATGAGCCGGCACTATATTAGGAGCGTCACCACCATCAGTGATTATACCATGAATGCGTGCCTCTCCTTTTACATGCTGACGTAACGAATTTATAGAGTTAAAAGCTAAAATTAGGGCCTCGAGAGCATTTACGCCTCTATCTGGTTGGGCAGCAGCATGAGCGGGCTTGCCAATGAATTCTACATTTAAGGAAATGCAAGCAAATGCCTGCATGGTTGCCAGATTCCGAGTATCAGGATGCACCATCATCGCCACGTCTATTTCATTAAAGATACCGGCATTGACCATGTCTATCTTGCCACCAAAAATCTCCTCTCCAGGCGTGCCTAGAACTATAATGCTACCCCCCAAACTATCAATGGCAAGCTTGCTAGCAATACCGGCACCCACTGCTGATGCAGCTATTATATTATGCCCACAGCCATGCCCTATCTTAGGTAAAGCATCATACTCAGCCAGCAAGGCAATCCTCGGACTACCGTGCCCATATACAGCTTGGAAGGCTGTAGGCAAGCCCGCAATGCATTTCTTTACTCGGAATCCATTGCCTTTGAGGTAAGCGATGAGCGAAGCCGCTGCCTTTTTCTCCTGGAAACCTAACTCTGGGTTATCATGAAGTTTAAGGCTTAACTGGACAAGCTCTCGATGTTGTGCTTCTACCTTATCCCTTACTCTTGTTTTTAACCCCTCTGTCTCCAATGCTTGAAAACCCTCAGACTAACTATTATACTTTACCTTTCGCTTACACTTCTAGGTGTTACTTTAGGTTAGCCATGACAGCTGAAGAACTTAATGGAAAGCCTTTCAAAGGTTTAATAGATATGACTCGACTATTGAAAGCCCCCGTTGGCTGTAGTCGCAGCTATCGCGTAGGCGAAATATTCAGTGGGCCAGCTAAAAACTCTATCTGGGGAAAGGTAACACTAACCCACGGTGGTCAAGAGATTTTGGTTCAAGGTGAACTAACCGTTGAAGTAGAACTTACATGCAGTCGCTGCCTTGATGCTTTTCTTTATCCCGTTAGTTTCCACATCGAAGAGGAATTCCTTCCTGCAATTGACATACCCAGCGGGTCAGCCTTGTTCCCTGTATCGGGTGACTTCAGCATTAATAGCAATAATATGCTTGACTTAGGAGAACTGATCCGCCAGTATACCTTGTTAAATTTGCCCATGAAACCACTTTGTCAACCTGATTGTGGTGGAATCAAGGAGGTAAGTTCATATGGCTCTGCCTAAAAGAAAATATGCCAAAGCGCGCCAGGGGAAAAGGCGTAGTCATCTTAGGCTTGCCTTACCTGCTTTGGATATCTGCCCTAAATGCCATAGCCCTAAGTTGGCTCACCATGTTTGCCCTACTTGCGGTAGCTATAATGATAGGCAAGCGATTGAGGTCAAAGCACCTAAGAGAAAGGGATAGCTAGGAATATATGACTCACCCGCTTAAGGCAGCTTATGTTTTCCCCGGGCAAGGATCCCAGGGAGTTGGCATGGGGTTAGACCTATGTAATAGGTATCCATCGGCCAGAGAAGCTTTCGATGAAGCTGAGGCCGCCCTGGGCTTCCCCCTCTCTCAGCTATGCTTTGAAGGACCAGAAGAGGAACTGAAAAGAACAGATAATGTCCAACAGGCAATTCTGGTAACCAGCATTGCCTGTCTGAGGGCAGCTGGGCAAGGTGGTAATAAGGATTTGCCCCCCCCTACCGTCGTCGCTGGGCACAGCTTGGGCGAATACACCGCTCTGGTAGCTGCCGGAGTGCTTAGTTTAGGCGACGCTGCAAACTTAGTCCGTGAAAGGGGCAAATTAATGTATAAAGCAGGGCAGGAAAAGCAAGGAGGCATGCTAGCTATAATAGGACTTGATACAGAGGGAATTGAGGATATATGCCGTCATAATAAATGTAACATCTCCAACATTAACTGCCCGGGACAGATTGTAATCAGTGGTGCTGCTGATGCTTTAGCCGAAACTAGCAAACTGGCCAGAATGAAAGGTGCCCGGCGCCTTGTTCCCTTGGAGGTAAGTGGGGCTTTTCATTCCGCTTTGATGGAACCGATTATAGATGCCTTCGGCAAGGTTATTTCAGATTTCACATTCCAACCACCAACCATCCCCATAATATCCAATGTAACCGCTCAACCACTGACTGATGTCGACTCTATAAAGGAGGAGCTTGTAAAACAGCTTCGTCATTGCATCCAGTGGCAGCCCTCTGTTGAATATATGATACATAATGGCATCACTTCCTTCTACGAGATTGGCCCTGGGAAGGTGCTCACTGGCTTGATTAAGCGAATCAACTCAGAAGTAAGGACCTTCAACATCTCAGAAATCGCAGATATTACACAATTGAAAAATTCAAATAAAAACATCTAACTATGGGCTCCAGACGAAAGGCAAGGGCTATTGCCCTTCAGATACTTTACGAACTTGACTGCACTACACATAGTGGAGAAGAGGCCTTATCTCATCTAGCAACTGAGAAGGCAGTGCCACAAGAAGTGCTCAACTTTAGTGAGCAGCTTATACAAGGAGTGCTTAAAAATAAACCTAACCTTGATGACCTCATTAAGTGTTTCGCACCTGCTTTTCCTGTAGAGCAAATGGCTGCCATCGATAGAAATATCCTGCGTCTTGCCATTTTTGAGATTTTATTTGATAATAAGACTCCGTTTAAGGTAGCTATAAATGAGGCTGTGGAGTTAGCCAAGACCTTTGGTAGCGATTGTTCATCGCAGTTGGTTAATGGAGTGTTAGGTTCAATAGTAACCAAATATAGCGTGAGAAACTCACAGATGGGGAAACTCTAATTCAAGGAGGTAAAATGGCAACTGTTTTTGAACGTCTGAGGGAAGTAATCGTGGAACAATTAGAAGTGGAACAGAAAGAGATAACCACGGAAACATCCTTTACGGATGACCTTAACGCCGACTCGTTAGACTTAGTTGAACTGATTACAGCTATAGAGGAGGAATTCAGCCTCCCGGGAAAGAGGCTAGAAATAGCCGACGAAGATGCTGAAAAAATGTGGACTGTCCAAGACGCCGTTGATTATCTTCACAGCCAAGGGATAACAGACGAATAATATCCAGGTGAGGTATCTCGACCTGCCCTAGGATTGCTTGGAGGTTCTCAATTCAGCACATACCACCTGTTGCCTCTACAGAGAGACTGACGCTCTAGTCTTTTGCCATTCTTGGTAAATCTCAGGGGTTGTTCAGGTAATCGTTTTGCTAGCTGAACAACCCCTGTCCAATACAGATGAAGAAGTGAAAAGGGTTAGTCCGGAATCTCACGCTGCGGATTTAATATATTGTTCGGGTCAAATGCCTTTTTGACCTTTCTCATATATTCCCACACTTGGGGCTCAGGCCATAAAGGAGTATTGTGAAGCCTGATTGTCCCTATGCCGTGTTCGCCAGTTAAAACCCCGCCTAACTCGATAACTTTCTTGTACATGTCAGTCTTACAATCCTCAAGCACGCCTCTATCTGCAAGTTCCTTCAGCGGCGTAGGATGTAAATTACCATCGCTTGCATGTCCACAGGTGGGTATCCAGGTGTTGTATTTCTTCTCGAGATCTAGTATTCCCGCAAAGAGGTCTGCCACACGAGACGGAGGCACAGCTACATCCATGAAGTCCCCTATATTACCGGCCGCCTTCTGCATTGAGCCTGTCTCACCCCTCGACGATAAAACGGCGTTCTGCTCTTCTTTTCTCTCCGCCATCAGTATATCGATGGCTCCATGCTCCTCACATATCCCAGATATTTTCTCGAGCTCAGCGTATACTACATCCTCATTTGGTCCTTCGCTGACAAAAAATATGTGAGCCTTCCCTTTCTTGGCAGGCCACTCAAGGCCCAGGTACTTGGCAGTATCGACGGCCAAGTCGTGATCGATGTACTCCCCGGCCAGAGGAATTATCATTGCTGCAGTTACGTGTGGAGCAACTTTCATACATTCAAGACGATCATCGTATGATGCCAGCAGAAGGGCACTAAAGGGTGCCTTGACCGCCAGCCTGAAGGTAACCTGAGTTATTACACCCAAAGTTCCTTTGCTGCCCACAAACAAATGTGCTAAATCAAGACCCATAGAATACTTAAGTAGCTTTCCACCGAGATGCAATATTTCGCCAGCGGGGGTCACAACCTCCATGCCTTTCAGGAAAGCCCTTGTGACACCATACTTCACTGCTCTTGACCCACCGGCATTGGTTGCTACTATGCCACCACAATGAGCACCCAAATCCCCTGGCCTGGGGGCGAAGAACATACCCTCAGCTTCTACAGCTTCGCACATCTCCCCGTAAGGCTTGCCTGCTTCAACGGTGATCATTAAATCCTCTTTGCTTATCTCTACAATCTTGTTCATTCTTTCTAGTGAGAGAAGCACACAGTCTATATTTGGTACAGCACCACCAGCCATTCCACTTCCTCCACCTCTGACGATGACGGGGAATTTCTTCTTATTTGCCAGCTTCAATATCTCTGATATCTCTTGTGCATTAGCTGGTTTTGCCACGATGATGTTTTTGGCAGGCTTAGGGATTACAGCTCCCATCACTGCATCCTGCATATAGTCCATCATTTGTTCTGCTGCTGTTACCACCCAATCCTTACCAACAACATCCTGTAATTTAGCTGCAGTTATTACACCCATATTGATTACCTCCTTTTCAAATTCGCTTGCCAACTGGGGCACTATTTCAGACACAGCTGTTTTAGCACTGCACTACTACCCTGCTCTTTTTCTCTCCCTGGCTTCGATCTCCGTCTGGGCATCAAGAATCTTCTTGGCTCCGATATAAACAGGAGTATCCACCATCTTGCCTTTGTATGACACTGCTGCCGACCCCTTGGCAATTCCCTCCTCCTCAAACACCTTGACAACCTCTCTAGCCCACTCTACCCTCTCAGGTGCGGGGGAGTAGATTCTATGAGAAGGCTCAATCTGGCTGGGATGAATCAGCATCCTTCCTTCGAAGCCTAACTGCCGCCCGTAGAGTGTATCCTTCTCAAAACCTTCAGTATCCTTGAAAGCTACGTAGGGGCAGTCGATGGCTATAATGCCGGCAGCTCTAGCGGCACAGGCCATGCGTGCCCTGGCCCACTTTTGTTCCTCACCGATCGGCTGAGTCAGTGTAACTCTCATATCTGTGGTGTAGTCCACTGCTCCAAAAATCAGTGAATTGACCCTCGGACTTGCAGTAGCAGCCGCGTAAACATTCATCATGCCCTTAGCGGTTTCAATCAATAGCTGAATTTTTACGCTCCCTACCTCTAACCCCTTCCTCTGTTCCATTTCTTCTAGTTTCCAGGCCAGGCGCTTTACATCATCGGCCCCACCACACTTAGCCAGGCAGACAGCCGCAAGTCCCTTATCAACTATAGCTTCACAATCAGCATTGGTCATACCCGTTTCCCAGTTGTTGACACGACAATAAACATCTGCTCCCGATGATGCTGCAAATTTGAGATTCTTATGACTCAATTCTCGTGCCTTTTGCTTCTCTGCCGGGGGCACAGAATCCTCGATATCCAGCGTAATAACATCCGCCGGTATCCTTGGAATCTTGGCAATTAGTTCCTCCTTATTTCCTGGAACATAAAACACTGAACGCAGTACTGGCATATCCTTACCTCCTATGAATTTAAATTTTGACTACCCCGGAAAAACCTCAACATATCGCCACACTACATATCAACACACCTCCTATATTATAATTTTAACACCCTTTTAAGCGTTGGGACGATTTCTTTAGGTGTTTCCACCGGGTAAGCCCCGGATTCACGAAGAGTCTTTACCTTGCCTTCCACCGTCCCACGCCCTCGTTCTACTATGGCAGATGCATGAGAAAAGCGCTGTCCTTCAGGAGCTGCTGCGCCAGCAATGTAGATGACGAAAGGCTTGGTAACTCTACCAGCCCTGATAAGCTCAGCGGCCTCTTCCTCCTGACTGCCACCAATCTCACCAAAAGCAGCTACAGCCAGAGTCTGTTCATCTTTCTCAAACTGGAGAAGAAAATCAGCAAAAGACATTCCAAGAATTGGTTCAGTGCCTGTATGAATAGCTGTGCTTACACCAATCCCACCCTGCTTGAGAACCCAGGGTACTGTCCCAGACTCACCACCGCTCCGAGATAAAACTCCAATTGGACCAGGATGAAATAGCTTAGTCGCCCACTCTATATTCCCCCCCAACCATCCAGCAACAGCCTTCCCCGGGCTTATAACACCAATGGACCCTGGCCCGACTATCATAACTCCTGCCTTCTTGGCTAGTGCCACCATCTCCATGATATCATGAAGGGGCACCCTCTCTACTGGACAGACAATAATTTTGATGCCACCATCAATGGCCTCCCGTGCCGCCATCTTCAATCCCGGGCCTGGAATAAAGGTGACACTCATATCTATCTGACCTTGGGCCTTCACTGCTTCCTTAACAGTATTATAGACAGGAATCCCAGCCACCTCCTCCCCACCTCTGCCGGGAGAGGTGCCTGCTAGCACCCTGGTGCCGTAATCTTTCATATACTTAGATCGGAGAGAACCTTCCCGGCCAGTTATCCCTTGGACAATTACCGTGGTATTTTCATTAATAAGAATCGACATTTTTACCCCCTATTTAAGATTGCGTTTCCTCAGATAATCACCGAGGCCCTTAATAGGAATCTCGATACGGATGGCATTATTGCCACGTTGCCAGCATGCATACTCACACGCCAGGCATTCCGTGCCCTTCCGCTTCACCTCTTCAGGGCTAAGATGACTCACAGAGGGCTTCCCATCGCTTAATCGCAAAATTCCTCGGCTGTAAAGCTTACAGGCCTCTACACAAGCTTTGCTTACACAATCAGGGCACTTAGTTGTATCAATGATTACTTTAATGGTTCTTTCTTCAAATTCCATGGAAATAGACCCTCCCTTATCTTCCTTTTTCCTTACGATATTCTTCTACTAACGCCACCATCCTCTTTCCAATGAAGTCACTATCCTCTACACGCTCGCTCCCGTAAATTTCGATACGCCCAGGCAGACCTTTCAGACCCTCCTTCAGTATCTGTAAAGACTCCTCCTCTTTATTCCCGGCCAAAAGAAGGACACAAGGAAACCCTGGCCTTTTAGGAAGTTCTTCTCTTAAAGCCTTGACTATGGCATGAGCGTGATGCCACTGTTCCTGATTAGCAATTAGAAAGCCAGCCAGCAGGTAACCTTCAATGTTGGGCTGGGCTAGAACTACTTTGGCCACTCGGTAAATTTTGGAACCCACTGGATTGCCACTTGTATCAGCAAAATTTGCCGGTTTGAGACCCACTCTGCTGAGTGCGTCCATCCCTATCATAGCTGCTCCGCCACCAATGGCGTGGAAGCCAATAAATCCGGGACTTGTTTCATCCAGTGTCATCTTCATAACAAAGCCTGAGCCACGAAGGTCAGTTTCTTCAATTCCCCAACCAACTAGGTCAAAATCAGTTGGTTCCCAGGGAAACTCTCTAGGGATAGTGATCCCCATCTCGGGGTGGCGGAAGCTCGAGCTATCGTCAATACTCATACGACAGTCTCCTGCAATCACCTGACCCTCTTTAGTTACTACTAAAGGGTTGATCTCCAATATATTGCAGTCACGCTTCTTAAAGACTGCCACCAGCTTAGAAATCACTCCTGCCATTTCCTTAAGCAACTCGTTCGGAATACCTGCACTGCTAGCCATATCCAAAGCATCATAGAAGGGGAACCCTTCAAGGTAATCAACCTTTGCTCGGAAAATTTTATCCTCAGGAACTGCCTCTATCTCCATCCCCCCTTCGGTGCTGAACATAAGTACTGGACATCTGCTCTCCCACGAACCGTCAGGAATTATACCCACATAATATTCCTTCCCGATATCCAATTTCTCTTCTACCAGCACCTTTCGGACAGGGAACCCCTTTATTTCCATTCCTAAAATAGCCTTAGCTGCCTTCTCGGCCTCTTCCGGTGTATCAGCAAGTTTTACCCCACCGGCTTTTCCCCGACCTCCAACCCAAACTTGCGCCTTTACCGCCACTGGTTTCCCTATTCTGGCGGCAACTTCAGATGCTTCTTTCGCGGTAGAGGCAACTCCCCCTGTTGGAATCGCAATCCCAGCATCCTTGAGAAACTCCTTCCCTTGGTATTCGAATAACCTAGCCATTTACACCTCCTTTAAACTTAATACACTCCCCCTTCTTCTGCGTAGTGCTTTTAATTAATATGATCCCGTATCTTCCTCAATGCCCCCAGAAGTTCCCCTCATACTCATTCAATTATACCCCACTACCCAAGGGGTTTTCAATCTATCCCCTCCCCTCTGCTATTTAGACAAGGACAAGCCCTCAAACAGCGATAACTACTGCTATATCTCCACTGGAATCCTACCAAAGGGATTTTGTTCCATCAATGGCATGTTCTTGCTACATCCGCACTGCATTCTAGCAGCCTGCGGCTTCTATCCTGAGGCTCATGTTGCTATACTGATTGGGAAAAGTGCCTGAATTACCTGAAGTAGAAACAATTAGAATTGAGCTTCTGCCCCGGATAATCGGGCAGTGCTTTACCCAGGTTACCCTTCTGGACAAGAAGCTGCTACGATGGCCTTCCGCTGGGGAACTTCAGCAGCTAGTTGGACAAATGGTGGAATCTCTGGAGCGGCGAGGGAAATATCTCATTTTTCATCTATCGAGTGAACTGTCGTTAATCATGCATCTTAGAATGACCGGGGCGCTGTTATTAAATCCAGAGAGTGTTGACCACTATGCCAGAGCGGTTTTCCATTTTCCCAACGGTGCGCGGCTTGTTTTCAGCGACCGACGCCGATTAGGTGTAATCCAGCTGGTAGAAGATGCCAGGATTATCATTGGTAAGCTGGGGCCTGAGCCATTAGCCAAGGGCTTTACCTCCGAAATATTGTCAAAACTGCTAGGGGAACACCATATCCCTGTAAAAGCAGCTCTCCTTGACCAGAAGTTCATTGCTGGGATTGGCAACATGTATGCTGATGAGATTCTGTTCGCTGCTCGAATTCACCCTTTGAGAAGGACAGACACCCTATCAGCCAAGGAGATTCAGAGATTACATCACTCTATTCGTGATGTCCTGGCATCAGCCATTGGCAATAAAGGCGCCAGCGTTGATACCTATGTCCGCCCAGAGGGGCAGCTCGGCCGTGCCCAGTTTGATTTTAAAGTTGCCCATAGGAAAGGGCAGCCGTGCCCTGTTTGCCATTCTCCTATTGAGCGGATTTTGGTGCGAAACCGAGGCACCTACTTCTGCCCTAATTGTCAGTCTTGTAAATGAGGTGTCTTAACAGATAAATGGCAGCAACCGGACCTGGAGCAGTGACCAAAGACCAATAACTCCTCTTCGGCCGCATAACAGCTAGATTCTTACCGCCGCACCACATAATTTCGGAGGGCTTCTCATCTGTGTTGGGCAAGAGCTTTAGACTGGTTGATATGAGGCTCCAAATTATCTATTGACAACCACAGAGATAGGGAGTATGCTTAAACTGTCGGTATGTGAATAGCATGCTGGTTTAGGAGGAGAGAGGAGGGAATAAGGGCACGGAATCGCCTGTTCAATGGCGGTTAGTTGTGCCCTTTTTACTTTCCTTAAATCGGTTTAAAGGAGGTGATATTGATGTATCGTTGGGAAGATCGTAAACAGATGTCTGATGTTCGTGTAGTGGGGCTGTGGGCTCACGTCGGTTGGTTTCTCGGCGTCATATTTGCCTTACTTGGGATCATTGGCGATGCTGCGAACGTCGCCATTGGCCTGGAGCCGATTTCCTGGCTACTGCTGGCAATTTTTGCTATTGCGGCCAGCGTACCTTTTTACCTGGGTATGGGGCTGGCTTGGTATTTACGTAC
>CAZILT010000067.1:0-7089 GCA_964540185.1 uncultured Dehalococcoidales bacterium | reverse complement strand
GTTGGAGAGAAGGCGCCGTTTCTTAGTTAACTCGGCAGAGCGCAATCAAATTGTTTATTTATTCCTTGGCGTTGCTGCTTTAATTATCTTGGCACTGTTCTCTTTTACTCCCACAGGCGGCGGATATCCTTTTGCACATGTTGGCAATCTGCTCAATGCCTGTGTCTTAACCTATGCTGTTGTGGCACATCACCTGGTGGATGTCAGAGTTGCTTTCCGCCGATCGGTGGTGTACCTGGTTCTCTATGGGGGTGGCATTGCTCTTCTTATGCTCCTGCTTTACCTCGTCCACCTGGCGTTTAATTTCAGCATTGACCTCACCACATTAACGGCAGTGATTGCTGTAGGAATTCCACTTGTTGTTGTGTTTGTTCACCGTCTGCGGCCAGCTTTGCAATGCAGTGTAGAGCAAACGTTTACGGGGCACAGATACAGCTTTCGCAGGCAGTTGTCTGATTTTAGCACTAAGATATACGATGTTCCTACCCTGGAACAATTTGGCAGCCAACTTATATCCCTTCTTGCTCAATCCATTGATTGCAGCAGAGCCTGTTTGCTTTGGCCCCGGTATGAAGGTGAAGGTTTTGCTGCCCGATTTAGTCATCCTCCCGTGGAGGATAATCCTATGGCGAGGTTAAAAATGAGGTGTGATAGCATTATTGCGGCTTGGCTGAAGCGGGAGTCCCAAGTATTACCTGTAAGGGATCTCAGCATCCTTCCCGAATTTCAAGGGTTGTGGCGAGAGGAAAAAGAAAGCATTCAATCGGCAGAGGTGAATATGTTCATCCCTTTAATAGATAGGGGTGAGCTTGTTGCTATTTTGGCAGTGGGTAACAAGCGAGGGGGGAAGATTTATACAGTTGAGGATATTGATTTGGCGGAGTCCGTGGCCAGCCAGGTGGCAGCCAGCATGGAAAAGCAATATCTCCATGAGCAGCTAGAAGAGCAGAGTGAAGAATTAACCATTGTCAATAGGTTGACCCTGCTGGTAACCTCAAGCTTGAACATTCAGGATATATTTGAAGGTTTCGCTCAAGAGTTAAAGAAGGTGATTGATGTTGACTGGGCAACGATTGCTCTGGTTGAGGAAAACCAGCTTCACTTCCTGGCTCTATCCAGCACCATAGGTTCAGCATGGGAGCAGGATGAGAGGGTACCACTAGAGGGAACAGCTACTGAGTGGGTGGTTAAGGAAAAGAAATTGGCCTATGAAGCTAATATAGCACGATACAGGAGATTCTGGACTAGAGAGAGTCATCTTAAGCAGGGAGTCCGCTCTGTTGTTTACCTGCCACTAATTGTCAAGGACAAATCTATTGGCAGTCTAATTATAGCCAGCCGCCGTCCTGACGCCTATAACCACAAGCAAATACGACTTCTGGAGCATCTGGCTTTGCAGATTGCTGTGCCCATTGAGAACTCCCGGCTTTATGCTGGAGCTGAGCAGAGAGCTCGTATCGATGAGCTCACCGGGCTATTTAATCGTCGCCACTTTGAAGAGCGGCTTAAAGAAGAAATTGCCCGGCATTCCCGCTATGGCAATGTGTTCTCCTTGCTAATGATAGACCTCGATTCTTTTAAGACTTACAACGATATCTATGGACACCCCTCTGGAGACAGGATTCTAGGCCAGGTAGGTCAAATCATCATGAAATCCATCAGGGGTGCTGACCAGGCTTTTCGTTATGGTGGCGATGAATTCACTGCTATTTTGCCTCGAACAAATAGCGAAGATGCTTATGTAGTGGCTGAGCGAATTCGGCAGCAGATTGCTGCTGAAATGGAGGCCAGGCAAACTGCAGTGACCTGTAGCATTGGTCAGGCTAGCTATCCTTCTGATGGAGTGATGCCCGGTGACTTGGTTACTGCAGCCGATACTGCTCTCTATTATGCCAAGCGCACCGGTGGGGATCGAACTTATCTTTCCTCTAAAGTTTTATCCGAGTCAGCAGATGAGACAGGGACTTACGCCAGGGGTAGTGGTTTATCCGCTGTTTATGCTTTAGCCTCAGCAGTAGATGCCAAGGACCACTATACTTACGGCCACTCGAGGAAAGTTAATACTTATGCTGTAGCTTTAGCCGAGGCTATTGGACTGTCGCCTGACGAGGTATCTAAGATAAGCACCGCTGCCTTGCTTCATGACATTGGCAAGATTGGCATTTCCGACAGAATACTTAATAAGAAAGGGAAGCTTAATGATGAGGAATGGGAAGCAATTAAATCTCATCCGAGGTTGGGAGCAAATATTATTGGGAATGTGCCCAATTTAGTTCCCTGCGTAAGTGGCATTCTATACCACCATGAGAAATGGGATGGTACTGGCTACCCTGAGGGGCTTAAAGGTGAGGCCATTCCTGCGGATGCTCGCATTCTGGCTATAGCTGACGCTTTTGCTGCTATGACCTCTGCCCGTCCCTACCGTGATGCATTGTGCGACGAGAAGGTGATAAAGCAACTTGAACAGGGCGCTGGCGAGCAGTTTGACCCCAGGCTGGTGGAGGTCTTCATTGGTGTTATCAAAGCTAGCCTTCCTGAGAAGGTGAAGGCGGCTAAAGAGCCACCCAGCGGGAAGGCAAATCCGTAATACAGCTAGGATTCAGGATTTCTTTAGCAGGACGCATATATTGCGGGAAAAGTTCTTTATAGGGAAGTGGTAGGGTTTCTCTGGAGATATAGTGATAATTTCAAAACCAACCCTGGTAAGCAGTTTTTTAAGCTCACCGTAAGAGAAGAGATGATAATAGCGATAAACTGTTTTACCTCTCAGCCTCCAGGGGACTTCTTGCTCCGGGGATTTCAGCCAGAATCTTGGCTGCCCTCGATTCCACACGGTTAGAAAAGCCTCAGCGCCTGGTTTTAGCACCCGCTTTAATTCCTCGAATGCCCGTTCTCTATCATTTTTGCCCTTGATGTGGTGATAGGTGGCTACTGATATTGCCCAGTCAAAGGTGTTATCGGGGAAGGGCAGCCACAGCGCATCAGCAGCTATCAAGTTGACATAAAAATTGAACTTGGTGGAGTATTTTTGTGCTTGCTGCAGCATGCCTGCCGAGAAATCTATCCCCCAGAGTTCAAAGCTTGGTGTAAAAGGCAGAAAGTCAGGTCCATGAGCGCAGCCAACGTTGAGCAGCTTTCCACTGTGCCATTTTCCAGATAGCTCCTCCAGTTCCCTTCTCAACCGCGGCCAGTGTCTTACTCGATACCAGCTTTCAGATATCTGGTCGAATACCTCTTTATTTGTTGCCATAGAATGAGCTCTGCTAGACTTTAGTGTAGCATGAAAAAAGTAACCCGAACTATTTCAGGAGTAACTCCGGTGGCTGTTATGGCTAAGCCATTTCCTTGCCCCGGCAAGTGTGTCTATTGTCCTGCCTCCCCTGGGGCACCAAAAAGCTACACCGTAGAATCTCCGGCAGTTTTGCGTGCTATAAAATGCGACTTTGAGCCTGCCAGACAGGTGGAGTTCAGACTGAAGACGCTGGCTGACATGGGACATGCGGGGGACAAGGTGGAGCTCATTATAATGGGAGGTACCTTTCTGGCTTATCCCACTGAATATCAGTATCGATTTGTTAAGGATTGCTATGATGGGCTCAATGGCATTCCCTCATCTGACCTGGAGGAAGCCAAGAAGTTAAATGAGTCTGCCAAGCATCGCTGTGTAGGGCTGTGCATTGAGACCAGGCCTGATTGGTGTGGCCAGGAGGAGATAGAGCGCATGCTCGATTTTGGCACTACCAGGGTGGAGCTTGGCGTGCAGACGCTGGATGATGACATTCATCGTTTGACCGGGAGGGGACATGGAGTTGCTGAGGTTGTCACCGCCACCAGGTTGCTCAGGGATTACGGCTTTAAGGTTTACTATCACTGGATGCCTGGTCTGCCCGGCTCGACGCCTGAGCATGACCTGGAACTATCACAGAAATTGTTTGATGATGAATATTTTCGCCCTGATGGGCTTAAGCTTTACCCTACGCTGGTGGTTGTCGGAAGTGAATTGGAAAACTGGTATCGAGATAATCGCTATCAGCCTTATGAGGATGAGGGGATGATAGACTTGCTAGTGGATATCAAGACCCTGGTTCCCAAGTATGTCAGGATTCCCAGGCTGATGCGGGATATTCCTGGTAAATTTATCGTTGCTGGTTGTAAGGACCTGGCGTTGAGGGGAAGCATCAGGAACCGAATGAATGAGTTGGGCGTCCATTGTAGATGCGTGCGCTGTCGAGAATACGGGCATAGGTTGAGAGATGGTTGGGCGATTGGCAATCCTCATTTAACCAGGATGGATTATGACACTTACGGGGGGAAGGAAGTCTTTCTCTCCTATGAAGATGCCAATGAGACTCTATTCGGCTTATTGAGGCTGAGGATAAATAAGGGTGTCCAAAAACCTTCTGTAGGGGAGGCACTTGTGGCCTCCCACAATTCGAGAGAGGGCAAGCCTCTCCCCCACAATCACGGTTTCTATACAGTCCCTGATACAGGCATAGCTTTAATCAGAGAGCTGCATATATTTGGTCCCGAGGTTCCCCTGGGAGAAAAGCGAGACAGGGCTGCTCAGCATAAGGGGTTAGGGGGTAAGCTGCTCCGAGAGGCAGAGAGGATTGCCAGGGAACAATTCCATATTGGCCAGATGTGTATCTTAAGCGGTATTGGAGCTAGAGATTATTATCGCTCCTTCGGATATCATTTAGATGGCGCTTACATGGTCAAGAAGCTTGTTTAGTATTATCAGCTAGCAGGTTATATGGATAAGGGCCGCGACCCTTTTCTTTTGGTCCCTAAGCTGGTTTAGTTTTGTTACCGCCTCATAAGATGGCTGAACTATCAAGTCCAAGTTGGTTTCCTTAGCCCAGTTTTGTGTCTCGCTAGTTATGCGGGCTTTGCCATTAGTGCCGGTGCCGATGATTATTGTCGCAGGATCACCCTGGGCTAATTCCTCCATCTCTTCCTTTTTGATATTATGGCTGCCGAACATCAAAAAGCCACCTCTTCTTTTCTTTACTGTGCCATCGGCAAAGATAAGAACATCCCGAGAATACTTCTTGCCATCGATAATTATGGAGCCAAAACTAAGCTTATCTACTTTGGCCATAATTCCCTCTCTTGCCTCTGATTTTTTTGTTGCCCTGCTGATTAGCTTTTTGTTTACTATTTTGTTTTATCGCTCTGCCATGTTTGAAGCGGTTTAAGTTCAAGAAGCCTTTTGCCATGATTCCCCCTGTCTATTTTATCTCCCCCAAGTATAAATTAGCAAAGAGTGAGGGCATTTATTAGCTACTGAAAAATGTTACTCTGAGTCCTTCGCTCCTTGTCATTCTGAGGGAGAGAAGCGAGTCCTGAACGAAGTGAAGGAACTGGAGTTCCTTTGTTTCACTCAGGATAAATTCCGAATCTCGTTCAGGATAGGCTCCGCGAAGAGTCTAACACAGATTCTTCGTTCACAGGGCTCAGAATGACAAATAGGGTTGCTAAACAACCTCAAGGATGCGAGTCCGGGGAGTGCTAAGCAATTTCTCCTTATTGCTTGTTGCACAACGCTGCTAAAATGTATACTGGTGAAGATATAGATAACCGTCATTTTAAATCTTAGAGGAGTTAATGTTGGCCCTATCATTGACTGTTAAAGCGTTACTTAAGCCTGAAGCTTATCCACATAAACCTCGGGAGGTGAAACTGGTTCAAACACAGATGTCCTTTCTGTTCCTCACCGGAGACTATGTCTATAAGGTAAAGAAGCCAGTTGACCTGGGATATCTGGATTATACCAGTTTAGAAAAGCGCCGCTACTTTTGCTATCGGGAAGTGGAATTAAATAAGCGTCTCTGTCCTGATGTTTATCTAGCAGTAGTGCCAATAACTGATAGCTGTCAGCTGTCAGCCGTCAGCTATCAGTTTGGGGGAGAAGGCAAGGTAATAGAGTACGCCGTCAAAATGAGGCAGTTACCTCAAGACCGCATGATGGACGTCCTCTTGTGTAACGGTCAAGTAACTAAGGAAATGGTGGCTAGGGTAGCTGAGAAGTTAGTGAGCTTTCATCAAGAAGCTGGAACAAGCCCGGAAATTGCTGCTTTCGGCAAATTAGACACCATCCGCCAAAACTGCGATGAGAATTTCGCTCAAACTGAGAAATACGTCGGCGTTTCCATTCCAGCGAGAAAGTATGAGCAGCTTAGAAGTTACACCGATGATTTCATTAGCAGCAATAGCCGCCTGTTCGACAAGCGAGTAAAGGAGGGTAGAATAAGGGACTGCCACGGTGACCTTCATGCTGCCCACGTCTGCTTCACCAATGATATTTGCATTTACGACTGTATTGAATTCAATGATAGATTCAGATATTCTGATGTGGCTTCAGAGGTTGCCTTTCTGGCTATGGATTTAGACCGCTACCATCTGGCTGACCTTTCACAGCATTTTGTCAATACCTACGTAAAGCTAAGCCATGATGATGAACTGCTGAAATTGCTCAATTTCTACAAATGCTACCGCGCCTATGTTAGGGGCAAAGTGGAGAGCTTTAAGTTAGATGACCTCTATATACCTGAGAAGGAGAAGGCGAGGGTTTTAGCCACGGCCAAGAAGTATTTCCAGCTTGCCGAATCGTATATAATGAACAGGGGGATGCTAAATTGGAAGAGCCATTTATGAGATTCATAGAAAGCGAGTTGGGGGCTGGCGTTTTGCTTATTACCTGTGGTCTTCCAGGCACCTGGAAGACTGAGACCAGTAAGGAGATTTCCAGAATTAAAGGTTGGCCTATCCTCCGAACCGACCTGATTAGAACAGAATTACTCAAAAAAGAGGACATATTCGATGAGAAGGTAGCTTCAAATATGGATAAACGAACAATGGTCTATGATGAGATGTTCAGGCGGGCAGATGAGATTCTTGGGAAGAGCGGTAGCGTGATACTCGATGCCACCTTCATTACTCAATCATTGAGAAGGCGTGCTGCTGCAATAGCAGCCAAGCATAATAACACATTTGTCATCCTTCAAACACAGTGTCCGCAAGAGGTAGCTATAGCACGGATGCTGAGGCGCACTAAAGAGCACTATGAATCAAACCCCCTGACTGAAC
>CAZILT010000066.1:0-10206 GCA_964540185.1 uncultured Dehalococcoidales bacterium | reverse complement strand
TCGCTCTGCTCCCTGAGCAACGGGGTGTTAATCAAAAAGGCGGCACTATGCGGCTAGGAACTTACCCCTGCCATCTGGTACCTGGAACGAAAGCTGCTCGCGCTTATGGCTGTGAAGTAGCTTATGAGCGTCATCGCCACCGCTTTGAATTCAACAACTCTTTTCGCCAGCCGCTGGAAAAGGCCGGATTGATACCAAGCGGGTTGTCACCAGACAAAAAACTGGTGGAAATTGCTGAACTCAGGAATCATCCCTGGATGGTAGCCTGCCAATTTCACCCCGAATTTAAATCTCGCCCCGACTATCCCCACCCACTGTTTGTAAGTTTCATTGGGGCAGCCAAAGAAACGCTCATTGAAGGTGCTCAGACAAGCTTACCCATAAGCTAAGGAGGTATAATGCATTTATTCCTGGATACTGCTAATATAGGTCATATCCGTCACGGGGTAGAATTGGGGGTAATCAGCGGAGTGACCACCAATCCTAGTCTGGTATCCAAAGAAGGCAAAACTGATTACCAGGCACTGGTAAAGGAAATCTGCTCTATTGTCTTTCCCGGCCCGGTATCCACTGAGGTACTAAGCCAGAATGCGCCAGGAATGATAGCCGAAGCCAGAGAAATATCTAAATGGGCAGATAATATTGTAGTCAAGATACCGGCTAGCCTAGAAGGGGTGGAGGCTACCTCAGTGCTAGCCAAGGAAAACATAAAAGTAAACTTCACTTTATGTTTCTCTCTAAACCAGGCTTTACTAGGAGCAGCAGCAGGAGCTACCTACATCAGTCCTTTTGTGGGCAGGCTGGATGACATTGGTGAGGATGGCATGAAGGTAGTAGTTGACATCGCCCAATTTCTGCGCTACTATCAATTACCTACCCAAGTGATAGCCGCCAGCATTAGACACCCTCAACATTGCATTATGGCAGCTAAGGCTGGTGCACATATCGCTACTATACCATACAGAGTGTTATTACAAATGATACAACATCCCTTAACCGACATCGGCATCAGGCGCTTCATAGACGACTGGACAAAGGTGATGGGAGAGAAAAAGATTATAGACACCCCTACAGAATCACAGGACAGGTAGGGAGTCAAGAGAGGTTACTATGATTACTATGGCTCAACTAGAAGACAAAACCCGTGATGAACTGGAGGCACTGGCCAAGGAGCAGGGAATTACCGGCTGTTCCTCATTAAAGAAATCAGAACTTATAACTCATATCCTTAAATCACAAGCAGAGCAGCAGGGGAATCTATTCTTGACCGGTATACTGGAGACTATGCCTGAGGGCTATGGCTTCCTACGTCAGGATAGTTTTCTCCGCGGTGTTAATGATGTCTACGTATCCAACTCTCAAATCCGCCGCTTCAATTTAAGAGATGGCGACTATGTTTGTGGACAAGCCAGATATCCCAAGGACAGCGAGAAATACTACGGTTTGCTTCGGGTGGAAAGTGTAAACGGACTTAACCCTGAACAAGCAAGGACACGGCGAGATTTTGCTTCATTGACACCAACCTTCCCCGATAAGCTCATCAATCTAGAAACGACATCAGATGACTTGTCCATGCGCTTAATCAATATGGTAACTCCCATAGGCAGAGGACAAAGAGGGCTTATCGTCTCACCACCAAAGGCAGGCAAAACAGTGCTTCTCAAGAAAATTGCCAATGCCATCACCATCAATTACAACGATATCCACCTTATGATTTGCCTCATCGGGGAAAGGCCTGAGGAGGTTACAGATATGAAAAGGGCAGTAAAGACTGAGGTCATAGCTGCCACTTTTGATGAGCCTGTAGAAAACCAGACCCGTGTGGCTGAGCTGGCTCTGGAGAGAGCTAAAAGGTTGGCGGAGATGGGCAAAGATGTGGTTATGCTCCTCGATGGCATCACCCGCCTCACCAGAGCTTATAATTTGGCCATGCCTGCCAGCGGGCGCACCTTATCTGGCGGCATTGATTCCGCAGCTCTGCATCCTCCTAAGCGATTCTTGGGTACCGCTCGTAATAGCGACGAGGGCGGCAGTTTAACCATTATCGCCACCTGCCTAGTAGACACAGGCAGCCGCATGGATGATCTTATATATGAGGAGTTCAAGGGAACAGGCAACATGGAGCTTCACCTGGACAGGAAATTAAGCGAGAAGCGAATTTTCCCAGCCATAAATATCGTGCCCAGCAGCACCAGGAGAGAAGAGCTCTTGCTAGATGAAGATACTCTGAAACAGGTATGGCTGCTGAGACGCATGGTTAACATGCTAGCTAGTGATTCTCCTAACTCCTCTGAAGCTACAGCAAGAGTGTTGGAAAGATTAGCCAAAACAAAAAGCAATGCTGAGTTTCTAGCCAACTTATCCAAGGAAACATAACCCTGCCTTTCGCCTTCAGTTACCTCTCTAGTTAAAACATATCAAAGTAGTGCTAATAGCCTCAGTCAGCCTGGTCTCATGCTATTGCCTTCTCACCAGCTATAGCTTTATAATCTCCTTATGCACGCTGAAGAGCCAAGCTGGATGTATAACATCAAGCTCAAGATTAAGAAAAGCCTGGGCATGAATATCTTTCTATGTGATAGCTGCCAATGGAACTGGCGGAGCGCTTGCCATCGTCCCGAACGTCCTAATGCTACCTGGTGCCCTGATTACAAGAAAAAGGGGAAATAGCTATACCTATCTCTCCCAGAGAGCTGCCATCCCCTGGCCACCACCAATGCACATGGTTTCCAGTCCACGATGTAAATTCCTATGCACCATATCATGTATGATGGTGACTGCTATTCTGGCTCCAGTGCAACCAATAGGGTGTCCCATAGATATACCGCTACCATGAGGATTAGTACAATCAAAGCTCCAGCCAAGCTCTTTCATGCAACCTAATGTCTGAGCAGCAAAAGCCTCATTAAGCTCAATAACATCAATATCCTCGTTGGTAAGCCCCATCTTCTTGAACACTTTTCTTACCGCAGGAACAGGGCCTAACCCCATATAATTAGGGTCTACCGCAGCTGATGCCCAGGCTGTGAGAGTGGCCACAGGTTCAAGCCTCAACTCCTTAGCTTTCTCCTTTGACATGAGCACCACTGCTGCTCCAGCATCGTTGATTCCTGAGGAATTGCCAGCAGTAACCGTGCCATCTTTACGAAATGCTGGAGGCAGCTTGGCCATTTTCTCCAGAGTGGTGTCCATAGGACGCTCATCGGTATCAAATATAATAGGCGGCCCTTTTCCTTGTGGAACGGGAATGGGAACTATTTCATTCTTAAATAGGCCATCCTTTATAGCTGCTCGAGCTCGTTGGTGGCTAAGGAATCCAATCTCATCCTGCTGCTCCCGGGTAAAGCCATATTTGTTAGCAATTTCCTCCGCCGTATTTCCCATATGATAGCCATAGAATATCTCCCACAATCCATCGAACACCATGAGGTCTATCAACTCCCCTGTGGCATTAACATCCATCCGATAGCCCCAGCGAGCTTTTGGAAGGACATAGGGAGCATGACTCATACACTCCATCCCCCCGGCAATCACCACATCCGCTTCACCCAGCATAATGGCCTCAGCCCCCAAGGTAATAGCTTTTAGCCCTGAGGCGCAGACTTTATTCACTGTGAAGGCAGGCGTTTCCTTAGGAATCCCGGCATAAATAGCCGCCTGACGAGCTACATTTAGTCCCTGCCCTCCCTGGAGGACACATCCCATGATTACCTCATCAATCTGAACATCGCGTAGAGAAGAATCCCAATCGTAGTGTTTCTTCTCCAGCTCTATCATTCCCTCGCCTTTAAAAACATCGGGACCATAATCCAGAAGTTCCTTGCTGGACCTTGGCCTTAAACCCGCTCGCTTGAGCGCCTCCTTAATCACCACACTGCCCAGGTTGACAGCTGACATATCCTTTAAAGAACCACCAAAGGCCCCAATAGCTGTCCTCACCCCACTAACAACAACTACTTCCTTCATTTTCTCTTCTTACTCCTTCCTGCCCCCTATTCTATAGTTTATCATTTTGTGGCAACTGAGCATCAAAAGCAATACCTTTTGCTACATGTAACTAAAGCATAGCCAACCAAAGAGCCTGACAGCCCTGCAGGCGAATCCCACCCTGGAGGTACTTAATATTTGCAATTGCCTTTGCCGGTATATACCCAAAATCAACAAAGAGGCTTCCTCCATTGTGGAGGAAGCCTCCTACATTTACTCTCTTGGTGGAGGCGGGGGAGGGTCGAACTCCCCGTCCAGAAGAAGGTTGCCAGAATATCCTACAAGCTTAGTCAGCTCCTTTTATCTCATCCAGCTTTCATCTGCTGACCGAATCCAGCTAGACCAGTCGATTTTTCTTAGCCAATCCCTATCGGCATTAGAACTGGAGCACCTCGACTTTGTGACACCCAATCCCGACTTGCCGAGGAGAAGCCAAGTTGGATGTGCAGCTTAATTAAGCTGCATTAAGCGAAAACAGGTTGTTCGCCACTTATTTTTGCCACTTGTTTTATGAGGTAAGTGGCACCTCAGCTTGCAATTCTGTAGGCCTTCCCCTGTCGAAGCCACGCGCCCCCAAATTGCTAACCTTGCTTTTACATCACCTCCTTCGGAGCTTCAGCGCTCGATCCATCTCTCTTTCTGCCTCACGACGGGCAATAACCGCTCTTTTATCATAAACTCTTTTACCTTTAGCCAGCCCCAGCTCTACTTTAGCAACCCCACGCTTAATATATAGCTTAAGGGGCACCAATGTCAAACGCTGCTGCGTCACCTTACCTGCAAGGCTATCAATCTGCTCCCTATGGAGCAAAAGCTTGCGAGGACGCTCCGGCTCATGGCTGTTATAGCTAGCAGCATCATAAGAGGCAATATGACTATTAAATAGCCACAGCTCTCCATTTTCTGGCCTGGCATAGGCATCACGCAAGTTCGCCCTGCCAGCCCTGATGGACTTAATCTCAGAACCTTTAAGCACGATGCCTGCCTCAAGGGTTTCCTGGATATAATAGTCGTGATAAGCTTTGCGATTAACGGTTATTGTCCTGGAATCTTTCGCCATAGGGAGATTTTACCATTGGGATATAGGGTTGTCATTCTAAGCCCTTCGCTCCCTCTGTCATTCTGAGCGTAGCGAAGAATCTCACCGCTCAGAATAGGTTCCACAATCTGATTAGGCAGTTAATTTATAATGTCCAGCATAATATGTTATAAAATCCTCTCCCTTGAAGAGAGGTGAGGCTAGCCCTGAGCAAAGCGAAGGAACTAAGGTGAGGATGAATTATAAGGAATTTGCAGTTAACTATATATTAAGGAAAGGAGAATTAGCACTATGAGCTGCGAAGATAGATCTTATCTACTTATAACCGTTTTCCTGGTTATTGCCATAATAGCTGGCGGTGTGATGCTATTAATAAAGCACAGCAAAAGCCAGCCTGTAGAAATCGTCTTATCCCAGACAGCGCCTCCTGAGCAGAGCGGCAAGATTTATATTGGTGGCGCTGTGGCTAACCCTGGCATCTATTCCCTCACAGAAGATGACACTATACAGGCCCTTCTTTCGGACGCTGGCATCAAACCTGATGCCGACCTCAACTACATCAAAATTTACATTCCACAAGAAGACGAAAACCAATCTCCTCAGAAGATAAACTTGAACCGGGCAGAATCTTGGCTACTTGAAGCACTGCCAGGTATTGGCGAGGTTACAGCTCAAAAGATTGTGGATTACCGCAACGAAAATGGCTCCTTCAATCGTATCGAGGACTTGCTCCAAGTTAAAGGCATCGGCGAGGGGACATTTGACAAAACAAAAGACTACATAACCGTATCAGATTAGAAAGGCGTTTTAAACAGGGATTTGGCTATAGCGGGATAAGGAATTAACTTTGAAAATTGAGACACTTGAAGCTATGGGCATTGCAAAGGAGTCAAGCATTAGGTCAGAAAAATCCCTTTTCCTGATTCATGGCATGTGTGTTACCTCAGATTTTTGGCAAAACTACCACAATTTCTTTGAGCAAAGAGGTTATCTAACAAGAGCACCCACTTTGTTACATCACAAAAAGTACCTTTACCCTGAAGAGTTAAAGGATACCCATATCATGGATTATGTTCAACAATGCGTTAAGGAGATTAAGGGCATGGAGGAAAAACCCGTAATAATAGGACACTGTATGGGCGGCATTATAGCTCAAAAGCTGGCTGAGCTTGGACTGGCAAAAAAGCTAATACTGCTAGCCCCCGCTCCCCCTAAGGGAATTTCACCGCTATCCTGGTCTGTGCTATGGATCTACCCCAGGAACATTACCGAGATAGTCCTGGGAAAGCCTTTTAAAATCCCTTTCAGCCGAGGAGCAGAAAAAACTCTATACTCAGTTCGTTTATGAATCACCATGGGCAGCACGTGAGAGCGTGATAGGAGGGGTTACTGTGGATGCTGAAAAGGTAACATCTCCAGTATTAGTTGTTGCTGGGTCAGAAGACCGAACTATGGTTCCAAGAATAGCCAGAAAGATAGCTCAGAGATATCACGCTTCATATATTGAATATCCTGGCTACTGTCATTGCCGGCTCGTCCAGGGCACAGGTTGGCAAACAGTGGCTGAAGATATCACCTCATGGATAGATAATAAATAAATAGGCCATGTCAAAAAGTCAAAGGTGTCGGAGGGGGGACATTGTTTAGCAACCCTATTTGTCATTCTGAGCCCTACGGGCGAAGAATCTCTTTTAGGCTCTTCGCGGAGTTTATCCTGAGCGAGATTCTTCAGTCGCTTCTCTCCCTCAGAATGACAAGAAGCGAGGGGCTCAGAGTGACATTTTGGCCAATTAGTAAACACTCTCAAGAGGGGACATTTGACAAAATAAAAGACTACATAACCGTATCAGATTAAAAGCTGTTGTTTCCTGCTTTCCTCGCTCTTAGCTACTTCACACTAACTAGAAAACCTCTCCAAACCACTGGCTGGGCTTAAACACGATATCAACTAAGCAACGTGGGACTCAATGGAAGTCCCCATTATCGCCCCCCATACCTATCGGTGAAAGTTACCTCGTCTAGCTTTCGCCTCGTCTTTTGGGGAGCTTCTGCCGGGTGCCCTATGGCGATAACGGAAAGTAGCCTCTCGTCTTGAGGAATGTTAAGCACCTTCTTTGCGCTTTCCTCATCTCCGCTACCGTAAGTACCAATCCAGCACGCTCCGAGGCCCAGGGAATGAGCCTCAAGAAGCATATTTTGCGTTGCCGCTGCTCCATCTTCAACAGGGTGATTTGAGACTCTTGGATTTATGGTTACCGCAATTCCCAGGGAAGCCTGAGAAAGAAATTTGCCCCGCGTGAGTGTATCCGCTAGCTTTCTCCTCACCTCCTCGCTTCGCAAAACTATGAACCTCCAGGGCTGACTGTTATTCGCGGACGGTGCCCACCTGCCTGCTTCTAAAATCTTGTTTATTTCCTCTTCGGAGACGGGGGCTGGCTTGTATTTCCTGATGCTCCTTCTAGTCTTAATTACTTCAAGAATATCCATAGACACTCACCTCTAGATCCACTGGCTGCGTTGCCCAATCACGGATGGCTATTAGCCAATGGGCTAGCAATCCGTCATTCTTTCTATAATAGTTCCTCGGTCATAATTAATCCTGTATAAAGTTCGTCGCCAAGACCGCAAAATAAGCAAGCTTCTCAATCGAGGTTCCCTCTCTATAACATGCACCTTTAAAGCTTTATTATCAAGTAAGAGTTTCCTGTATTTCACAACGACGGTGGGCCACTTCTCTCTGTGTTTTTCCTGCTCAGGATGAATCCAGTCTACAAGCAAGCCTCTCTCTTTGAACACCTTATCAATCTTTTCTGGGGTAAGCGGCTCCCTGTGAAAAGGAGAAACAGATACAATCGTTGCTTTGGCATAGATGCCTCTGCTGTCTTTTTGTTGACCACTAGACTTCCAAATAAATACCCTATCCCCTGGCTTCATTTCACCAGGGATTTTGGGGATATGCCAGTAGCTTGTCTGGTTATAAGTCGTTGGTAACTCATCTAAGGATGTATTTTCAAGCTCTTTTATTATGGGAAACCTACATGGGTTGGATTGAAATATCCAGTAATTCATTTATCTCTCCAAATCCACCGGCTGGGCTATCTAACTCTATGGAACAGACTGAAGGGGCTATGTTAAGTGTAGCCGTTTCATATCACTACCCAAATAACTCCTTCTCTATTAGTTTCATGTATTTATTTACATAGAACATATCAGGCTCATGTTTGAGAGGTCGGACTCTGATTTCAAATTGAGGGTCATTCACATTACTCTTATCAAATAAAACTAATCCTATACCAAAAATCAAGCACAAGGCATCCAGTTTTGAGATGTCATCCTGAGATGAATCTTTAGGAACCACTATATAGGATTTATGACTGAAGAGCTTATATGAACAAGCTTGCCCAAATGCTGTAATTAAATCTCTTGTGTCTGCTTTTATTTCTGCTGAGACAATTTCGGTGGGGGCTTTAATAATGTCACTTCTAAGTGGCTCTCGCTTCCCTATAACATCTGGTGTCCCCCATTTATCTCTGAATCTATTGCCCCCTAGGGATATTGCTTTAGTGCATTCTTCTACCTCACTAACAAGCCAACTCGCAAAAGGTGCGTAGAAATCCTCTTCTTTTATTTTTTCAATTTCTAGAGAAGGTTTCATCTCCTCTTCTTTGCGGAGTTCTTCTTCTTTAAATGTAACATGGCGGAAAACCCCTCGTGCTGCCTTATATACTTCGTTGGGCAAACGTGTGTCTAAATTCCAAACTGTACCATGAATAGTATTAACAGGAATCTCCGGAAGTTGCTTATGTATCCTCCTCACAAGGTCTGAGTAGTGAACCCCGTTAGTATTTGATTGAAGTATGTTCAGTGCTACTGATATTATTCTTTCTCTTCTTGTTTCCATATTATCCCTCATACTAATTTATCAATAATGCTGGGGTTCACTTCCAACTTCTCAGCAACCCTCCGTACCACCATGTGATTGAACTGTTTACTTTTCACTACGGCTCTGACTGCCTCTTTAAAGGATTTCCCTGAAGACATCTCAGTCTTGATAGCTTGTGCGATTATCACTTGCTTCCCACTTAGCGTACCTGTCATTTTAGCTTCTCAAAATCCGCTGGCTGAGCTGGATTCATCCCTTCGATGCGCTCTTTCCTGATAAAGGAACTAGTTTCAATTCAGCCTGTTTCTGTAGCTGACGCTTCATCTCCACAGCGTCGAATTTCTTACCACTCATAAAGCATCTCCCTCGGACTTCTAATTTCAATTACAGTGTATCCTAACTTTAGATTTGCCGAATTTATTAGACGAATCCGGTTTATGTTTACAATGAATTCATTGAACAACCGCAAAGAGTATTCCTTAAATTCCTCATCGAACCAACCTCGTATCGCGGGGGTGTCAATATAAACACGCGGTCTGAAAGTGTTCATATTTACCTGCTCCAAATTTGGCTAGTTAAACTATTATTAGGCAAAAACGCAGTCTAATATGCTTGTATCTTACCACAAACAACTAAGCTAATTATAGTTACCCTTGATGCAACATAAACTGATAAACTAGCTCAGTATATACTGGTGTGGTTAAAGGGCTATCTTATGTGGCTGCTATATGTTAGCTGCGCCTGGGTAGCTGGCATTTTTCTGGGCTCCAAAGCCGGCTTGCCACTAATTGCCCTCTCCATCGGGGCTCTTCCCTTCCTGCTCATTCCTCTTCTTCCTAACAGCAAGAAAACCTTGATAGTAATTGGATTATGCCTTCTAGTTCTCTTCGGCGGCAGTTTGCGCTATCCATCAAGCTTGCCTCAAATAGATGAGTGCTCCCTATGTTTCTACAACGATAAAGGCACAGTGCAAGTTCAAGGCATAATAGCAGACGAGCCCGACATCAAGAGCAGGTCCTGCCTGCTAACATTTTCGGCCAACGAAATAACTATAAACGGTACAAAAAAAGACCTCTCTGGGGCCACCCTGATACAAGTGTCCAGGTATCCCACTTACCGATATGGAGATGTACTTAAAGTAACAGGAGAGCTGGAGACACCAGCTCCATTTGATGACTTCGACTATAAAAGCTATTTAGCTCAACAGGGAATTTACTCCGTTATTTATTATCCCGAGATAGAGGTTATAGATACAGGCCGGGGAATAAAGCCCTTACAATGGCTTTATTCCCTAAGA
>CAZILT010000065.1:0-1783 GCA_964540185.1 uncultured Dehalococcoidales bacterium | reverse complement strand
CCAGGCTCTTGCCATGCTGGGGTATCCTGGCCTTTTCCTTTATCCGCCGTTTTTCCCTTCGCTCCTGCTTGGTTTCTTCCACCAGTCACCACTTAATCTCATATGAGCCGAGTATGAAATCTAAATCTCCTTGAATGTTGGAAATTGCCTCCTGGGGAATTAGTTTTTCGTCCAGGTCAATGAGTAGTTTTGTAGCACCATCCGGTGAGCTTATGATATGTGCATAGCCACCATCTTTCTTCTGGGCTGTCTGCGCTTTGAATACCAGTGTAATACGGGATTGGGTCAAGCCGCTGGGAAGGGGATAGGTTTGTAATTTGGTCTCACCTATTACAATTCCTTGTCTTTGGACTAAGGCTCGTATTTCGTCGCAAAGCATCTCCGGGTTTATGCCACTGTAAATTTTTCTAATTTGAACTGACATTTTCTCTCCTCCTGCGAAACTAATTATATCACCTTAACTGTAAGGTTTGCTTATCACAAGGACTAATGAGTGCTATAATCTGTGGCTGAGATGAAAAAAGAACTTATGGAGTTGTTAGCCTGTCCCTTGTGTAAGGAGCCGTTACAGCTCAGGGTAGATAAACAGGAAGGGGAGGAGATTATCACTGGCTCTTTATACTGTCCCAGGAGCCAGCATTCCTTTCCCATCGTAGATGCAATTCCCAATTTGCTGCCGCCAAGCGAGCAGCAAACTTAACTCAGGGGCTATAAGCTACTCCGCTTGTGGGTGATTCCCATACCTCGACAGATACTAATTTAACGGCTGACCGGGGAAAATAAGGCTGAAGCTGGCCATATATAGTGGCAGCGATGTTCTCACAGGAGGGCTCACTTTTATCGAATGGGGGCACTTCATTGAGGTAGGCGTGGTCAAGCGGAGCTAAAACTTCCCTCAGGTGACGCTTCACCTGGGCAAAATCGTAAGCCATGCCATTTTGGTCCAGTTTTGTAGTTTTGAGACGAGCTATCACCTTGAAGCGGTGCCCGTGTAAATTCTCACATTTGCCGTGATAATTTTGCAGTCGGTGAGCAGCATCGAAATGCTCCTCCACGAATAGTTGATACATTAAAGAACCTCCTGGTTGTATTTTCGCACCCCGTTCTGTCCTGCTACATTGCTAGCTAGCTCGGCAATGCTCTTGCCCAGTTCAGGATGAATTAGTTTTGGAGTAATTTCTGCCAGCGGTATGAGAACGAAGGCTCGTTCCACTAGGCGAGGGTGCGGGATAGTTAAATCTTGGGTTTTCATAATCTTGTTGCTGTAGAAGAGGATATCTATGTCGATAAGGCGGGGTGAATTTTTTTGCCTGGAGGGTCTCCGGCCCATTTTGTTTTCTATGGCTTTGGCTAGATAAAGGAGCTCCTGGGGATTCAAATCGGTTGTAATCTGGCACACCAGGTTAAGGAAAAGGGGCTGTTCTTTACAGCCTACTGGCTCGGTTTCATAAATATCTGAAACTCTTTTCAGCTTTATCTGTTGAGAAAGCAGCGATAGTGCCTGAATCAGGTTTTTCTGTCGCTCCCCCAAATTCGAGCCAAGGCAAAGGTAAGCAGTAGCCAATTTATGGCCAACCTCTAATAATAGCATCGCTCATTTTGCAAACGCATGTTGTCTGCTTGACATCGTGTGTGCGGACAATGTCAGCTCCTTTAGCGATACCAATGGCTATAGTGGCCATTGTTCCTTCCAGCCGTTGGTCAGGAGGCAAATTTAGCACACGTCCTATTATTGACTTTCGCGAACTAGCTAAGAGGATAGGCCTATGTAATACTCTGAGTT
>CAZILT010000064.1:0-3392 GCA_964540185.1 uncultured Dehalococcoidales bacterium | reverse complement strand
GCGAGGCTGGAGGAAGTCTCCAGTCGGCTAAACTTTTGCCTCCAAAACATCACTACCGCCCTGAAATTGCATTATTCCCCATACATTTTTAGCCAATCCCCGGATTAAGGGTAAGCCAGGGGGTATTGACACAAGTTTCTGTTCAGTGCACAATTAAGCACTAATTTTTTTAGAAAGGGGTGAGATATGATTAAAAAACTATTATTAGTAGTGGCGGTTTTAAGTCTTCTGATTCCAGCGGCAGCTTGTGCTCCAGCAGGATCCGAAGCAATCAAGATAGGCTGTCTGTTAGACACTACAGGTGACCTAGGTTCAATGGGGCTTCGAATATTGAATGGTGCCAGGCTGGCAGTTGACGAAATCAACGCCGCCGGTGGGGTACTGGGAAAGCAAGTGGAATTAGTGGAAGAGGATGGCGCTACAACGCCGGAGAAAGGTTTTGACAGAGTCAAGAAGATGATCGAGGTAGATGGGGTACAAGTAATCGCTGGTCCTATGATTACCGGAGCTTCCTTGCTTGCAATTCCATACGTGAAGGGGAAATACGTCCCGTTGATAACCCCGTCAGCTACAGGAATACCACTTTCCGAAGTAGACGGAACAGAGTGGTTCTTTCGCGCATGTCTTCGCGATGATGCCCAAGGTTTCGTGTTAGCCGACGTCATTATGGATAAGGGCTATACCAGGCTGGCCACTATAGTCCTGGATAATACTTATGGCAAAGGTTTAGAAGAGGCGATTGTCAATCGACTTCAGGATGCAGGATGGCAGGGAGAACATGTGGCAACGATACATTATGCTGAGGGGACGAAGGACTACCGCAGTGAATTGCAGCAAATCAAAGACCGCAACCCCGATGTGGTTTTTGCCTGCACCTATTGTGATGATGGCATCATAGTATTCAAGCAAGCCCTGGATATAGGCCTGGATGAGGCTGCCTGGCTAGGCTGCGACGGCAACTACGGCTCGGGGCTGTTCAAAGAACCAAAGTCCGCCGAGTTCATGGAGAAGGCTTTCGTTGCCGGCACCAGGACTGTGGGGGCAGGTTCAGTGTATGACCATTTCAACACAGCATACGAGGATAAGTTTGGTGAGACCCCTGAAGTCTACTGTGACACTATGTATGACGCCGTATGGGCAGCCGCTAAAGCAATACAGGCTGCTGGTGTCTATGATGGCGAGGCTATAAGGAAGGCCTTGACTGAGCTGGAATTTGACGGTGCTACTGGTCACATTGCCTTTAATGAGATAGGTGACCGTACTGCCGGGACCTTCGAAATTTGGCAAGTGGTGAAGGATGAGACCACCGAGACCGGCTATAAGAATGCTAGAATAGAGACGGTTGCCTGGAGTATGTAAACGCTAGTAGCGATTATTTCCTGGTCGCTATTTGTAGAATGCTACCACCGCTAGATTGTGGTAGCATTCTACTTTGTGGGATAGGATACTCAGATGGAAGCGCAGCACATGGGAAAAACTGGTGAGCTGGATAGTTTAAAAATTACATCTCTGGCAGAGGATTCTGTTCTTTACGAAAGCCCATATTTAGGACAGCACGGAGTTTCCTTCCTTCTGGAAGCAGCGATAGGCAAGGATATAAGCAGAATCCTGGTCGATGTAGGTCAAAATTCACCAGCCCTTCTTAGCAATATGAGAGCCATGAATATTTCTCCATCCACCATTGACGCTATTGTTCTGACGCACTGCCACTATGATCATACTAAAGGAATAGTGAATATGCTCAGGGAAATCGGTAAAAAGGGCACCTCCATAATCGCCCATCCAAGCATCTTCCGCCCAAATTTCATCACTAAGCCCTATTTCAGGCATGTAGGCATTGCGCAGGATGATTCCAGGGAGGAAATCGAAAAAACTGGTGCTAGTTTTTCCCTGTCCAAAGACCCTCTAGTGATAATGCCCGGGATTATGACATCTGGCGAAGTAAAGAGACGAACCGCTTTCGAGGAAGTGGGGATAGAACTAAAGACAATAGAAAATGGGAGGGTCAGGAATGACCAAATGCTGGATGACATTTCTGTTATAGCAAATATTAAGGGGAAGGGTTTGGTGATTGTAACTGGTTGCAGCCACGCTGGAATCGTTAATATCGCCAGGCAGGCAATAGAACTGACTGGCTGTGACAGGATAGAAGCTATCATCGGCGGGTTGCATCTCATTGACGCATCCGATGCCAGGATAAAGAAAACGATTGAGGAGCTTTCTAAATTGAGTATAAGGCACATATGCGCCGGCCACTGCACAGGATTCAAAGCACAGTTTGAGCTTTACCTCGCTTTCAAAGAAAGATTCTCACCATTGCATACCGGCATGCACTTGAGGTTTAGTTCCACTATCCAACTTTAAGCATTCACGGGCTTCAATGTTAATATCTGCCTCAGCTACTTTATGCCACACTTACCCCCTGTACGCTAGCAATTTGGGCAAAGCTGTATATCGTCTGATAAATTGACACAGGTAAATGAAATAGATAATATGTGACAGCCAATTCATAAAGTCTTTAGCATGACAATTATAACTAAGCAGCCAGTGAAAGTAGCTGTAGATGCTATGGGGGGTGATTACGCCCCGCAAGAGATAGTTAAAGGGGCACTTCAATCAGCCAGGGAAGATGGAATCGAGATTATACTGGTGGGCTCTGAGGATGCCATTCAGAAAGAGCTGGCCGTGTATAATGTTTCCCAGCTTCCCATCCAGGTGGTAAATGCCAGCGAAGTCATAAAGGATGGCGAATCTCCTGTGGCAGCACTGCATCAGAAGCGTGATGCCTCTGTGCCGGTAGCTATGCGGTTGGTGAAAGAAGACAAAGCCGATGCTGTAGTGAGCATGGGCCACACAGGCATGGTTATGATAAGTGCCATTGAAACATTGGGAAAACTACCAGGTATAAAGCGGCCATCCATAGGTGCAATCTTCCATGGGCTTGCTCCTAACACGGTAGTGCTTGATCTGGGGGCAAATGTTGATTGTAAGCCACGTGATTTACTAAGTTTTGCCACCATCGGTTGTGTCATCGCCCGGAGGATGCTACATATTACCAACCCAACTGTAGCCCTTCTCAGTAACGGTGCTGAGGAAGGGAAGGGAAATAAAATAGTAAAAGAAGCCTATCAGCTTTTTAAAAGCAGTAGCCTGAATTTTATTGGAAATGTGGAGGGCAACGATATTCCCAGGGGAAGGGCAAACGTTATTGTATGTGATGGGTTTACAGGCAATGTAATACTTAAATTTTCCGAGGGGCTGGGTGATTTAATCATTGAGCGCTTAAAATCTACTCTGGATAAGCGTCTTCCTGATGAGGAGCTTGATGCTATCAGCGATGATTTGTTTGCCCTAACCCATGTAGCCGATGTAGGTGGCGGAGCCTTGCTTCA
>CAZILT010000063.1:0-2894 GCA_964540185.1 uncultured Dehalococcoidales bacterium | reverse complement strand
CCCCAAGCTCTTCATTTCTCATTATGGCGACACACCGTAAGATATTCTCCTCGAATGCTTTTAAAAAGCCCGTGTAATATACAGGTATAAGGCCTGAATCAATCAGCTGGCGAAACAACTCCCCTGGTTTCGCCTTTGCTACACCTAAAATCTCTTTAATAACACTCTCTACCGCCAAGTTAGCATTTTGTATTGCATCATCATAAACACCATTTGCTAGGTGAACTCTCGCCTTTTCAAACTCTTGCAGGGCACCGTGAAATTTTGCCTCGTGAAGTAATTCATAATCTCTCCTTATTATCTCTTCATCTATATAAGCAGAATCCACAGGAAATATCTTACCGTTAGCCATCCGCCAGGGAAGGTTACTCTCTTCCATTATGTCGTTAAGACAGCACTGAAATGAATTTTTGTTATCTTCCTTAATACTTTCGCAAAACAACTCTAACGCATCGAATAGGTAAGGAGGGTAGTTTCCCCTTAAGACAAAACTCTCTAAATCGCTTGGCTTGGGACCCCCACCACCTTCAGGAAAAGCAAGAAGTTCTCTGAGGCCAAGCTCAGCTTCAATCCTTCCAGGAAGTTGGTGCAACGTTGATGTCTCATAATTGAATCCTGTGGGACCTGATTCCAAAAACCACTCATCATAGTCCTGTAGTGCTTTCCATATTCGCACACGCGCTGGCACCGGAATACTCACCTTTATCTTCTTATCCCTAAGTGCCTGCTGACAGCGCTTTGAAAATAGCCAAGCCATATTAGATTCTCCTATGACTAATGAAATCGACTAATGAAATCCTTCAGTCTCTTAACCTCCCTTTTCTCGTTGCCGAAGATGTCTATGTAGATGAGCATCATTTGGCCATCGAGCTTGTTTGAGTCGAAGCGTATTTCGTAGTCTTGCCTCTTTAAGTCTTCGGCGTAGGAAACATCATCGAAATTGAAAACCTTTCCATCATAGTTGTAATCCGCCATTACCATAGAGAGTGTTTCCATGTTCTCATAATGTAGCGGCTTTTTGGAGATGATGTTGCTCTCAAACTTTTGGATTTTGATTACCTCATCCTTATCACCATGCCCTAGGCTCACTTGCCCTCTAGGTTTATCCAGGTAATACTCACACTCGGCATCAGGAATCTGAATGAAGTCAAATCCTACGGCATCAACGGTATTATTAACATCCATCTCGCTGACAGGCTGCTTTATATGGGTGAAGCCCTTGCGATGTAGCTCGTCAATTATGGAATAGGGAATCCTCAACACAAAATATCTTGTGTTTCCTTTTTCAATGTAATCTTCAAGAAAAGCAACGCTTGCCGCCGGGGCGATGATGAAAAATCTCCGCCCTATCCTATCGCCAAGAATAGAATGAAGGTCATCTATGAAACCCCTATCCAGAACTGCGTCCCTATACTTTTGATAGTTGAAAACAAGAACATCATCTGCACCAAGATAGCCATCTAAGTCCACACCAGCAATTTTATGTCCTTCATCCCGGCACTGGAAAAGCTTCAAAACAAAATCCCGGTATTCCTCCCAGGGAAGCTGTTTCAATTTCTGGTAATCGTAAAGCCCAGCGTTGTATAAGGTGAAGGGCTTGGGTTTCAGCGGCTTACCTCGATTGCCAATTTGTTCTCTTAGATTGAGGAGGCGTTTCTGCATGGTATAGATTGCTAGCTTCCCGCAATCAATCATAATCCATCTTCTGCCCAGTTTCTCAGCTACTACTCCTGTCGTCCCTGAGCCAGCAAAGGCATCAAGGACAAGGTCACCTTTGGCAGACGATGCTCTGATAACGCGTTCTAATAATTCCTCAGGATTCTCGGTGGGATATCTAGCACTCAGTTGATATCCTTTTAAATCTGTCCAATTATTGTCCACCGGTATATCTTCTGTTTGCAGAAATTCAGGCACGCCTTTCACTCTGTTTCCCTCTATATCCGTATACGTAATCGCTTCATTTATTCTCATCCTTCCTTCTGAGGTCATTTGGGCTATCTTCCGCTGCGTGTATTTCCAATGTTGTCCTTTTGGAGGGAGCATGAGGCGGCCCAAGATTATCCTTTCCGGTGGTCTTCTCAACCCTGATGACACCATGTGATGCCATTCAGGTTCTTTCTTTGCCCCACAAAAAGAGCAAATACGACTTCTAGAAATTTCTTCAAAGACTACATTTTCACTAGTGCCGTAGAAGAGTATAGTATCGTTTGCCACATTGTACTGGTTTAGCCCTCTTAACTGTCGTTTGAATCTGTTAATAATGATCTCATTCCTGAAATTTTCCTTCTCGAAAACCTCGTCCATTATTGCCTTGAGATAATGTCCAAAGTGATAGTCTGTCCTGACATAGATGCTGCCATCATAAGCCAGGATTTCTCTTAGAAATACCATCCTTTTCCTGAGAAACTCTATGAACTTGGCACCCTGCAATTTGGCTGAATAGGCTGGAGCTTCGCCTCTGGCATTATAAATGTCTCCTGTGCCGAAGGGAGGGTCAATATAGACTAGCCTTACCTTGCCTTTGACATCGGGGTCATTCATCAGTGTCTTTAGCACCTGAAGGTTATCTCCGAAGATGAGCTTATTTGTCCAGCCGTCGCCATTGCTGCCAAAGGTTTTCACCGGCTGAAGGGGCACGGCAAAGGTGTCTGCCAATATGTCCTCTTCCCGCTCTTTATCAGCGTAAGTAAGCTCATATTCCTTCTTGGTTTCAAACGGGATTATGTAGCGGTAGCTATCAGGCAAAGGCCTGCCTTCTTTCAAACACTGGGTGATAAATTCAATTTCGCTCTGGCTTAATTGATTCATAGTAATCGTCCATTTCTAAATGGTAAATCTCAGCCTATGTGACTGTTTAGCAACCCTATTTGTCAATTCTGAGCCCTACAGGCGAA
>CAZILT010000062.1:0-3087 GCA_964540185.1 uncultured Dehalococcoidales bacterium | reverse complement strand
CATCTCCTGGCCTCTCTCCTGGTACGCAGCCTTAATCATGGCCATTGTTGCTCCAAGAGCATCCCTGCCTACCTTCTCGCAGGCAAAGTCGACTAGTTGTTGCCTTAAAGAGGCTACCGACTGCTTCTGCTCGTCTAGATATCTCTTAAGCCCCTCTCTAACATATTCTCGTTCTTCCTCTAGTTCGCTTTTGCTCCCTTCAAATTCAGAAGTAATCCTCTCCATCAGGGTGCTGAAGTCCTTCCTGCGGAGAGAACAATTCCTGGCTAGTATCTCTTGTAAGCTGGTCTTTAACCTTGCCCTCTCCTCTGCTACTGCAGCTAAACTGGCATCGAGAGTCGTCGTCGTGTAATACTCTCCGGTAACCAACTCTTCTACCATGGAGATCCTGTTTTCATAGCAGGCGACAATGTCTAGAACCAGTTCATTCATCTTATGCTCAACTCCACTGGGGGTACGATTTTGGTAAGGCACGCTTATTGAGACAAGGGTACCCTAGCAAAATCCCCCTCATTTTGGTCTTAGGCCGCTGGAGCGGTAAGCCCACCTGCCTCGGCATACTTCAGGTATGTCTCGACACCGGCGATGACCACGCGAGCCTCAACAGTGAGGATTTCCAGGCCGAGCAGGGAGACCCTGACCCAGGCATCGATCACAATACCCTTATCCAGGATACGGTCGAGAACCTCAGCCAGTCCTGAAGGCGCCATTGAAGTCTGTACTGCCATTACTGTTTACCTCCTTTCTTTTCAGATTCGGATCCAAAGAGCTCCTCCTTAATTGGTATATCATACCGTTTAAGGAAGTCTCTGAAATCCTCCTTATCAATGCGGTAATGACCGCTGGGAAGCCTAAATGCCTGTAATTTACCATCCTTAATCCACTTGAGAACAGTGCTCTTACTTACCTGGCAATACACAGCAATAACTCTTGGTGATAACCGTATTTCATAGCTCATTATAGCTTACTCAGTTCCCCCTTGTCTACAACAACTCGGGCATTTACCGCTCTTTAGCTCTCTCTGCGCAAATTCTACACTGTATATCGTTTCTGTCAATGGGAATATAGTCCTAGCCAATTAGAACAAAACCTCCAGGATTGGTAGCGATCCACCGCAAATAGCCATTATCGTCGTCCATAAATATCGCTACTATTCAGCAGCCTCCTCGCCTCAGGGATTGTAATATAACATGGATGGGTGAACAATCCGCCCTCTTGTTTAGTGAGCAGAACAAGTTGACGGAATATTTAGCTGGTGTGTATCCTTTAACCGAAGCAACCTTGAAGAACGAACTTAATAGTACATCAGTTGAATCATCTTGCATCTCTCGGATGGCGTAGAACTTGTCTTGAAGGAGAATCTTAGAAGAGAACGGAGGAGTAAAGCTGAGTAAGTAATGATACTGATGATTCATGGCATGTGGTGCGCTGCATCATTTTGGGATAACTATATTAGCCTCTTCAAGGCTAATGGTTATGATGTTGAAGCTATAACCCTCTTGCACCATAATAGAGAGACATACCCTATGTTGGAGTATACAGGTATTATGGATTATGTTAAACAAGCCGAATCTGTAATTAATAACATAGGAGCTAAGCCTATCGTTATCGGGCATAGCATGGGGGGGCTTATAGCACAGAAATTGGCAGAGATGGGTCTTGCAGAGAAATTGGTGTTAATAGCCCCAGCAGCGCCACAGGGAATACCGGTAGTATCACTATCAACGCTTATAACCTTTTCTGCAAATATTTTTGGTATCATTCGTAAAAAACCATTTATCATACCTTTTAGGAATGCAGTTTATGGCTTAATGAATACAATGCCCCATAAAGAACAAGTTGAGGCATATCAATATTTTGTATATGAATTCAGGTCTATCGGCATATGAGATAGCCAGAGGGACTATTGCCGTGAACGAAAATATGGTTACATGCCCAACATTGGTAATTTCTGGTGAACATGATAGGGCTATTCCACTACGATTGGTTAAAATGGTTGCGGCTAAATATGATGCCTTATATAAAGAATATTCTGGATATTGCCATCACTCACTTGTATTTGGGCAAGGTTGCGAGAAAGTTGCACAAGATATACTTAATTGGATAGAGGATAAACGAACCTGCATGAAGTAGGTCAAAATATGAGCACTATCAATAGTTTATCTGAGGTTGTTCGTATCTCCCAGGTTAGGAAAGATTCATTTAGGAGTCAAAGCCACGAAGGATGACATAACCTATACGAAGGCGGTTGACTATAGCGAGCTTGAGATATTTGGGGCAATGACCTCCGCCAGCGCCAAATCCTCAGGTGTAGCCACCTTTATATTATTATAAGCACCCATATAGAGCTTCACCTTGCATCCCAGACGCTCTACCGCAGCGGCATCATCGGTAATCTCGGTGGTAAGCTTTTTGTAAGCTTTAGCTATTATATCGATCTCGAATATTTGCGGAGTTTGCATTGCCCATAACTTATCACGCTGAAGCGTTTCTGTAATCAATCCAGCCTCACTAGCAAGCTTAATGGTATCCTTAACCGGGACTGCAGCAACAGCGGCCCCAGTTCCCTTGGCTACCTCCAAACCCCTCTGGATTAAGTCCACAGTCAGGAAAGGACGGGCTCCATCGTGAATTATAACCCAGCCACAGTTCTTCAGCTTGGAGCAAGGCTATAGACTGAGCAGCTATCCCCTCTTCTCTACCGATAAAGCCTAAACCATCAGTAGTGGTGGCTTTGATTGTCACCCGTGCTGGCTCAACGCCTAAAGACTGGCTAATGCGACTTCTCATCTCAGAGATGAAGGGTGAAAGTTTAGGGCGCTGAGCAATAATAGTAGTGTCAATATTACACACTTTAAAGCCTTTTGCTCTAAGTAGCTCGCCAGTTTTACTCAGCAAAACTAAGCTGGAGATGTTTTCATGCTCTGGCTCTCCTGGAGGAAATTGAGTGCCAATATCACCAAGGTCAGCAGCACCACATAAAGCATCTATAATGGCATGAGTTGCTACATCAGCATCGCTCCAGCCTGATAAGCCTTAATCACAGGGAATATCGACCCCTCCCAAAATTAGCTTGCAGCCCGTGAC
>CAZILT010000061.1:0-8766 GCA_964540185.1 uncultured Dehalococcoidales bacterium | reverse complement strand
AGAAGGGCAGGGCTAATTCAACTAATGCGGGCAGTGAGGTTACCGCGCGGGAAACGACCAGATGGAACTGCTGGCGGAGTGGTGGAAGGTGAGCTACCTCCTCAGCTCTACCAATTACTATTTCTACCTTACCCAAGCCCAATTTCTGAGTAACATATCGAAGGAAGGTCGCTTTCTTAGCCTTGGAGTCGAGGAGCACTAATCTTGACTGTGTAAGCAGGATTTTGAGTGGTATGCCTGGAAAACCGGCGCCTGTGCCTATATCCAGGATGCTTAGATTGGGGTTCTTCATCTGCTCTTTCGTTAAAGCTAAGGTTATGCTTATGGAATCAAGGAAGTGTTTCGTCTGCACCTCTTGGTAATCTGTTATGGCAGTGAGGTTAAACTTTTTGTTCCACTCTATTAGCTCTTGATAGTAGAGCTGGAATTGCTTCCCTTGCCTGGTATTGAGCTCTATCCCTAGCTGGCGTGCCCCGTCAATAAGTTCCTCCATAGAAGGTCGGTCTATATCACTTGAGCAAGAAATAATAACACCTTCACCGATATTTATCCTGTGCGGCCCTGCTTTGGGAGATGCCAGAGCATAATGTCGTTAACATTAGTGCCTGTGGGGCCTGTGTGGATCAGAAACTTCTTGCCGGTCTTTTCCTCCAGTTCTTTAAAGAAACCATAGGAGTCAAAATCTGCCAGGAATCTCTCTGAGTCTATTCCCTTCCCTTTCGCCAGCGGGATAGTGTTTCCGTCCACTATTGCCCCCGCTGCTGGTGAATTCCCATCTACCCCATCAGTACCAGCGGAGAGAACCGTCCAGGGATAGCCGGCAATTTCTTGAGCGGCCAGTAGAGCATAATGTTGGTTGCGTCCCCCTTTTCCCTGTGCATGTTCTGGAACCCCTACCGTGGCTTCTCCCCCATACAGGAGAATTCGGGAGATGCCATCCTTTTCCACATTCTCAAATAGTTCCTTTGCTTGCTGGAAGTGCTTTCGTACTGCCTCTTCTACTCTTCCTGTTACGGGGGTAAGGACTATCACGGGTTGCCCTATTTTATGGTGGCCATGTTTGCTCAGCTCGCTTGCCAGTCCTTTTAGCAAAGAAGAGTTACAGCCTACTAGCAAGTTAGAGGTGCGTGCTGCTAATTTCCTTTCCCATAGCCCTTCTTTAAGTGTCTCTTTTTCTTCACCCTTAGCTCCTCTCTCCAGATAAGCTGTTACGTGCATGGGTACCTTTCCCCATAACTTATATTCTTTTAGCACACGGATGGCATCCTGAAAGGTGCTCGGGTCAGGAACAGTTGGGCCAGAGGCAATAGTAGACAGATTATCTCCCACTACATCTGACAGTATCAAGGTGAGGAAATTGGCTTGTGCGGCAGCCATGCGCAGTTTTCCTCCCTTTACTTGTGACAGGTGCTTTCTTACTATGTTTATTTCATGAATAGAAACGCCGGCGGGCACGAGAAGTTGGTTAGCAAGGCGGAATTCTTCCAAAGTGATGGAATCGGAGGGAAGACATAGAAGGGAGGATCCACCGCCTGAGATAATAGCCCCGACCAGATCCCCGGTGGTGCTTTTCTGGAGAATATCTAAGATAGATTTCGCTCCTTCTATACTTGCCTGATTGGGGTTGGGATGGTCAGCAGCAAAAAATTTTACTTTCGGAACCTTCTCCTGTGCTTGCTCCCGGTATACATTTACCACTCCTCCCTTAAACTTTCTCCAGAGAGCATGGTTTTCCTTGAGTACCTCTACCGTTGCTTTAGTCATGGGCACCCCAGCTTTCCCTCCCCCCACTAAAAATATATTGTTGATTTCGCTGAGGAGATAACTTTTATCACCTGCCTTGAGGGCTTTTTCCTTTTCATCCCAGTATATGTTTCTCTTTACGGCAAGATACGCGCTGGCAAGAGGGATAATGGAGTCTCGGAACAGAGATTGGAGTATTCCCTCTACAGGTTTCTCTTTTACTCCCTGTGGCTGTGGCATTTTTGTTGCTTTTGGCGACAACGCCCCTAAATATGATTAGGGGTAATTATAACATGGCTTACCTCCTTTGACGCCGAGCAGGTAAAGTTGGTAAGCTACAGCACTTGGAGGAAATGCAAAGATGCCTGATAAAGCAGATATGGACAAGATTGTTTCCCTGTGTAAGAGGAGGGGGTTTGTTTTTCCCAGCAGTGAAATCTATGGCGGACTGGCTAGCTGTTGGGATTACGGTCCCGTAGGAGTAGAGCTTAAACGCAATGTTAAAAATGCCTGGTGGAAGGCTATGGTCCAGGAGAGAGATGATGTAGTTGGCATAGATACCAGCATTATGATGCACCCTGGAGTCTGGGCAGCTAGTGGGCATGTTGATAGTTTCACCGACCCTCTGGTGGAATGTAAATCTTGTCATCTGAGGTGGAAAGCTAGTGACATATATAATCAAAAATGTCCCGCGTGTGGTGGTGAGCTGACCGAACCTCGCATGTTTAATCTAATGTTTAAAACCTTCATGGGGCCTGTGGAGGCAGAGGCAAGCACCGTTTACCTCCGCCCTGAAACAGCCCAGGGCATGTTTGTAAACTTTGAAAATGTCCTCAGCACTTCCAGGAAAAAGCTACCTTTAGGTATTGCCCAGATAGGCAAGTCCTTCCGCAACGAGATAACACCGGGTAACTTTATTTTCAGGACCCGAGAATTTGAACATATGGAGTTGGAATATTTCGTTAAGCCAGGAACTGACGAATACTGGTTTGACTACTGGGTGAAGGAGAGGTTTAACTGGTATATCAAGCTGGGTATAAGGCAGGAGAACCTGCGTCTGCGTCAGCATGGCAAAGACGAGCTGGCGCATTATGCTAAGGACTGTTACGACGTTGAGTACCTGTTCCCTATGGGCTGGTCAGAATTGGAGGGCATTGCCAACAGGGGTGATTATGACCTGACCCAGCACGCCAAACACAGCGGCAGGGACCTCAGTTATTATGATGGCGATAGCAAGGAGCGTTATATCCCTTACGTCATTGAGCCCTCAGCCGGAGTTGACCGCACCATCTTAGCTTTACTCATTGATGCCTACCATGAGGAAGAAGTTGAGGGAGAGACCAGGGTGGTTTTACGCCTATGCTCCGCCATAGCTCCCATCAAGGTGGCTGTCTTGCCCCTGAGCAGGAACGCCAGGTTAACCCCACTGGCCCATAAAGTTTACCGGGAACTGTGTCCCAGCTTTATGACCTGCTACGATGACTCTCAAAGCATAGGCCGAAGGTACAGGCGCCAGGATGAGATTGGCACTCCTTTCTGCGTTACCATTGATTTCCAATCCTTGGAGGATAACCAGGTTACTATTCGGGAAAGGGATAGCCTGGCACAAATTCGGCTGCCTGTAGAGGAGCTGGAGGGAACTCTGCAGGCTAAGTTTAATGGTGAAGCTTTTGACGCTTCACCATTATGGGCAACAAGACAGAAGTAAAGGTTTTCTACTATCGCCCACATTCGAGTCTTACCTAATGGTAAATAATAGCCACTTCCAGTGGTTATATAGATGTTATTTGCTATCTTTTGGAGAGTCCTGCTGGGATCTGAACAGTACCAAAAACCTATTGCCAGTTATTACCAAATGTATCACTATATAGTATATAATTGGCGTGTTAGGTTTAATAAGAATATAAAAGGCGAAGAAAGAAAGGGAGGTTCTTCATTCTAGCCCGGGATGGAGGTAAAACGAGGGTAATTACATCTATCCACGAGATAACTCTTAGTGACTAGCAAACATATTCACATTTGATGTTTCAGACGCTAAACAGAAAACAGAGTAGGGTTGGCTCTAGGGCAGTTGCTAGGAGAAATTGTCTTAGAAAGAGTACTGTGCCCTACTCGCTAGTCAGATTAAAAGGAGAGGTGATTTGGGCAATCCATTTACATTAAGCGGAACGAATATTGTTATTCTAGCTAGGAACTATAATCCTTCCATCGTCTCTAAGGAGTGGCTATATGAGAAGAACATAGTTAGAGAAACAGTGACCAACTTTGTTCATACTCCTCCGCTCTCAGTTGTTGAAACTGAGCGGATTTCGTTTGTTCTCGATGAGAATAGATTACAGATATCCTTGAAGAGTATTACCACAGAGAGCATTGAGAGTTTGCCAAAAATCGCTGCCATTTTTGTTTCTTGTTTACCAGAGACCCCATTTGTAGCTGTAGGATTTAACTACACCTATAATATTCCAAAAGAAACCAGCCGTTTGAAAACCCTATTTGCGATTGACGATACTAAGCTTAAAGAATTATTTTCGGAAAATTGTGAAGTTGGCTTGATAGTATCTTTTCCTTTCAAGGCATTTATTGGGCGGATGACTGCTCCCCCCATAAGAGGTAAAATCACAAGGATAACGATGGATTTCAATTTCCACTCTGATTCTCACGGTGCTGATGAGGTTAAAAAAAGGCTGAAACTATACCCTGAAACGATAGAAAAAACTGAAGAAATTTTGAGAGGGCTGTCCGAATGAAAACTAATCTTAACCAAGTTGAAGCTGCAAAGGCTTGGCCATGGTCTGCTAGGAGTATTGATCGGCTGCTCGCCAATCTGGAGGAAGGAGAAAAATTTATTGTGTTGGGGGACTCCGCAGGCCTTACAGAAGAAGATATAGAAGAGAAAGTGAGGAGAGTCAAGGGCAGTTTACAAGTTGAGCGGCTTGTAATGACTATGCCCTTCGGTGGTTTGGAGCCTGCAGATGTTTTATACCTAATGGAAGAAAATGCCTCGCTTCGACAAGAGATAGAACAAATTAAACAGAGATTAGCTGAACTCGAAGAGAGGATACCTGAGGAAAGAGTGATTGTTCTCAAGGAAATATCCAAGGAAGAAGCAACGGAAGAAATAAGGCAACTTTTTTCGAGCGGGCGAACACTTTACTATTCTGATATTGCTGAGGAGTTAAGATTAGACCTTGAATTAGTTGTCGATATTTGCCACGAACTTCAGGAAAGTGGAGAAATAGGTATAGATGACAGAGTATTATAAGCTTGGAGATTCGCTAAAGGCGGAGAGGATTGCCGTACAAGCTCGTGACATCGATAAAGTACGCGTCGGTAAAGGGACTCATGACCACAAGATTAAATCCACAACGTTGAGGGATTCAGCTTTTTGTGTAATTGAGGTGCCACTAAAGGCTGTTTTGGAACGAAGACAATAGGAAAGCGCCTTGCTGCGTTACCATTGATTTCCAATCTTTGGAGGATAACCAAGTTACTATTCGGGAAAGGGATAGTCTGGCGCAAATTCGGCTGCCTGTAGAGGAGCTGGAGAGAACTCTGCAGGCTAAACTTAAAGGTGAAGCTTTTGACGCCTCGCCATTATGGGCAACAAGACAGAAGTGAAACTTTTCTATTCAGTTGGCTTTCACTCAAAGATTGAGTAGCTTCTCAAGGTAAGAAAGATGATCTTACTATGAAAGATTGGGAAAGAATCAGAAAAGAAAGAACTGATATTACAGATTATGTGATTCACCGGGTCAGACCTAAATATGGTAAGGAGTATGTTAAGCCTTTTACAACTTTACTAACTATAATTGAATGCGGGTACTTAAAGCCGGGTTTTGCTCCTAGACCCTCCATATATGACAGATCCAACAGGCGCCCTACAATTAGAGGGCCGTATCCAGCGGTATCATTCACTGAGCAGACCTTTGAAAACTTTCTAAAGAGTTGCCGAATCTTACCAGACCGATATAGCCCTTACGGTATTGCTCTTTACAAAAGAGCGCTTTATCAATATGGAGGTAGGCCAGTGATCTATGGATCGGAAGATATTCTTGGAGAAAGGCTAAGCCCCAATGAGCCTAGATATGAGGAAAGCAAAGAAATTTACAAGAATGGCTTGCCAAAAGATTACCAATATTTGTGGGTTAGGTATGAACCGATACCGAATATAGATGGATATGTAGTGGATTGGACTCATGAGAGGGAGTGGCGTTGTCGAGTTTGGACCTACCACGATATTAATTTAGGTGACACTCCTAAAGAGGGCATCCCTCTTCTACTCCCTGCTACTTACAACTATGAGATCAAGAAAGAGGCCCGCTACCTCACTAAAATCTTAGTATCAAAGAAGTCAGAGAAAGAACTTCTAGAAGAAACCGTTAGAGAGTCATGGCAACGATGGGCAGCAGCGTGCCAAGACAAGTACCTTCAATGCTATTTTAAATTACTACCCAAGACACAGGTAATTGCTCTGGACGAATTAGAAGATAATCCGGAAGCTGCAAAGCTTGACTGGGTGTTATTAGGCGAACCTTCATCGGATGCAAAGGAAAGTTAATTCGTAAGCCGCTAATTAAAGACGCTTAATACTCACCTAATAAACTTAAAATTGTTAACATCCACCAGTCCTAAATCAGTCAGCCTCAATTCGGGAATCACAGGCAGGGCGAGAAATGAAAGGATAGAGAAGGGAGTTGGGGGCAGATTGCCCAGACCGGCAGCAGCTTGTTCCAGCTTGTCAAATTGAGCCACAACTATCTCTGCCGACTCACAAGATAGCAGACCAGCAATAGGCAGGGGCAAAGAAGCAAGAATCTCACCTTTGGAGCAAACAACCAGGCCACCCTGTAGCCTCTCTATCTGTTCAATTGCCGTCAATATATCTGAATCGTTAGTGCCCACAGCTACTATATTATGAGAATCATGGGCTATAGATGAAGCTAATGCCCCTCTCTTTAAGCCAAACCCCTTCACCAGCCCCAGTCCGATATTCCCGCTGGCTTTATGCCTTTCCACTACCACAAGTTTCAGGATATCCCTCTCTATATCAGGCTGAATTAACCCTTCCACAACTTCGACCTTCTCCAGCCTCTTTTTAGTGATTATCTGCCCGGGGATGATTTCAATAATGGGGTAGCTCTCTTCGCTGAGATTACTTTGCTTTACCCGCAACGACAGCGCTTCCATAGTAAGCGGCTTAATATGTACTGTGCCCCTTAATTCGGGGCGAATATGTGGTAGGGAAAACAAAGGCTTGCCCTGTCTTGCCACCGGCTTTCCCTGATAAAACACCATGTCTATCTCCAACTTGGCTAAGTCGGTGATTGTGATGAGGTTAGCTAAGTAACCGGGAGCAATAGCACCTCTGTCATAAAGGCGGAAATATTCAGCGGGATTGACCGTTGCCATCTGTAGTGCCCTGACTGGCTCCATCCCTCTTCTGACGGCTTTCCTCACCACTGCATCTATGTCACCTTCACGAAGCAAATCGGAGCAACTACGGTCATCAACCACGAAAAGACATCTTTTATAGGTTTTATCGTTAACTAGAGGCAAAAGGGCATCTAAATTCTTCTCTGAAGAGCCCTCACGAATCATCAGGTACATTCCTCGTTTCAGCTTCTCCCTGCCCTCTTCCAGCATGGTGGATTCATGGTCGGAGAGAATCCCTGCTGCCATATAGGCGTTCAGTTCCTTTCCTGCAAGCCCTGGCGCATGTCCATCAATGACCCTCCCCTTTGAAACTATAATCTTATTCAGGACTTCCTCCGCACCATTGACCACGCCGGGAAAGTTCATCATCTCTCCCAAGCCTATGACATTGGGGCTAGCCAGGAGTTTTCTTATCTCATCAGCGCTAATCTGAGCACCCGATGTCTCCAGCGTGCTTGCTGGCACACAGGAGGGAGCCATAAATAACATATCCAGAGGCAGCTTCTGTGCCCATTCCATAACGAATTTTATCCCTTCAATTCCACAGACATTGGCGATTTCATGCAAGTCGGTGACTACTGTTAGAGTGCCTCTGGGAACCACTGCCCGAGCATATTGGGCAGGATGAAGCATAGAGCTCTCTATGTGTGTGTGACCATTAATCAATCCTGGTGCCAGGTAATCGCCCTGCAAATCAATAATTTCGCTGGCCCGTTGATAGTCCCCCACACCAGCAACCCTGTCGCCGCAGATAGCCACATTGCCCTGCTCTATTTCACCAATAAATGTATTTATTATGCGGGCATTTTTTAGCAGCAAGTCTGCTGGCACTTCTCCTCTGGCTATAGAAATGAGCCTGTTCAAATTCATCGTTTAATCCTCTACAGAGTAGATATTGGGTAAATGGCGAAATTGCTGGTTAATGTCCAGCCCGTAACCAACAATAAACTTACTTGGCACTATAAAACCGAGGTAGTCAATGGAGACAGGAACCATGCGGCGGGATGGCTTATTCGTCAGTGCACAAAGTCTCAGGGAAGCAGGCTCTTTCTCACTGAAGTAATCCAGCAAAAAGGAGATAGTTATGCCACTATCCACAATATCCTCGATTACCAAGACATCCCTGCCTTTAATCGCTGTCTTAATCCCCTGAACCACTCTGACTTTGCCCGAAGTTTCCCTGGCAGCACCATAGCTGGAAAGCCTGATAAAATCTATCTCCACAGGCAAATCAAGCTGGCGGATAAGGTCAGCCATAAACACAAAAGAGCCCTTCAGGACTCCAATGAACAGGGGCTTCTTTCCCGCATAGTCCCTGCTGATTTCAGCAGCCAGCCTGGCAACAGCCTTGTCTATCTCCTGGCGAGTAATGAGAACTTTTAGTTGGGATTGCTGATAACTCCCCATTTGCCCCGTAGTTTACCCCTTTCTCGTCTTTGTTAAAACCCATTGCACCCCCCAGGGTCTTCAGGTCATAAACTGCTTTCACCGTCTCCTCAAAAAGAGGGGTATTTCCACTCTAAGTTTGGACCAAGACCTAATAGCTCCTTAGGTCATTGCCAGTGCCAAAGCCCTGAGTCCTTCAATTCC
>CAZILT010000060.1:0-2472 GCA_964540185.1 uncultured Dehalococcoidales bacterium | reverse complement strand
ATGGCGTACTACCCACCCGAACTGGGTGAAAATAGCAAACCTAAGTCGCTTGGGATGGGCAGTGGAATATTTCTCAGTCAAAGCCACTGCCTTCGGCCTGTTGCCGTCTTACCCTTATAGCCAGATATCGATAAGGCTGGCTATCTCTTCTCTCATATTTCCTACAAGGCACATAGGGAACCTCTGCCCCTTCCTTTACCATATCATGTTTTTCACCTCCTGGGTGAAAATGTACCACAATATAAATAGCTTTGCCCTCAGGAGGATATTCACGAATTAAGGTAACATTCGTGTGCTTTACAATAGGCTCCGCTTCAAATTATAATTAGCGGCAATGTCCTTTCCCGAACAAATCAATGCGACCACCATCCTCAACAGGGTATCTCGCTCGTTATCTCACCAGGGATGTCAAGGCTATGTTGTTGGTGGCTTCATCCGAGACTGGCTTCTAGACAGACAAACTAATGATGTAGACATTGCAGTGAATGGGAATGCCTTGAATATAGCCCAGCAGGTAGCTAAAGATATCAGTGGCAAATTTGTATTGCTTGACGAAATAAATGGCATAGCCAGAGTAATAGCAATTGAGGAAGAGCAGCATTGGCATCTTGATTTTTCCTCTTTCGCGGGCAATATTAAATCCGATCTCGCCCGACGCGATTTCACTGTAAACGCTATGGCCATGGAAGTTGAGCAATTCGCCCCTGCCGTAAGCCAAAGCCCTGAGTATAGCGAAGAAGCAGTAAATCAACCTCAATTTAAACTAATCGACCCCTTCTCCGGAAAGAAAGATTTAGAAAATAAAGTACTGCGGGCGGTAAGCGAGCAAATATTTGAAACCGACGCCGCCAGGCTATTGCGTGCAGTACGTCTAGCTGCTGAACTCAATTTCACCATAGAGCCAATAACAGAGGATTTAATCCGCCGCTACTCCCGGTTAATTACCAGAGTACCAGGGGAGAGAACTAGAGAGGAACTGCTTCGATTACTCAGCTTACCTCAAGCTGCTCACCATGTGCGCTATTTAGATAACCTCGGCTTGCTCTCAGCCTTAGTTCCTGAACTAGGCGAGAGCAAAGGAGTAGAACAACCAACGGTACATTTCTGGGATGTTTTTGACCATTCTCTGCAGACAGCGGCCGCAGTGGAATTTCTAATGAGAGAAAGCGACTGGGAATACGGTAACGAGGAAATGTTAGCTACTGCCCCGTGGTCAGATTCGATAGACCAGTACTTATCACAAGAAGTCTCTACAGGCAGCAATCACAAAGTCTTGCTTAAATTAGGTGGGCTATTGCATGATATTGCCAAGCCCAAGACAAAGTCCGTTGATGATACCGGTAGAGCACACTTTTTAGGACACCCCAAGCAAGGGGCGGATATGGCAGCACTCATTTTAGAGAGGTTGCGCTTTAGCAATAAGGAAATAAATTTAGTACAAAGCCTCGTTTATCATCACCTCCGCCCGGTTCAAATAGCAAACGAGGGATTGCCCACCAAGCGGGCAATTTACCGCTATTTCAGAGACACTGGAGATGCTGGATTTGACATCTTGCTTCTGGCTTTAGCCGATTATCTGGCCACCGGTGGGCCTCTGGTGAATATGCAGAATTGGAAGGAACAATGCCATTTAATGAACTATATATTGACAGAGCATGAAAAACAGCAAGCCACTACCCTACCAGTGAAACTTATCGATGGACATGACCTGATAAATATCTTCGGCCTGACTCCCGGACCGGTAATTGGCCAGCTTCTAACCCTGATACACGAAGCTCGGGCCAGCGGCGAGCTAACCACTAAGGAGGAAGCGCTAGCTCTGGTACACCAGGAGCTAAATAAGCAGCAATGCGACACGAGGTCGGGGAAATGAAAAAGAGGAATATCTCCCTGCTCATCTTTATTCTGGTGCTACTCGGCCTCGCCCTATGGTCAATAATACCTCTTAATACCAAATTGCTTGGCCCTCACGGGCTAACGCTCGGCCTTGACCTTAAAGGCGGCAGCCAGTTGCTTTACAAGGCCGACTTATCCAGGAAGGACCCTGCCATAACTGATAACGAAGCTATGGCGTCGGTGATAGAGAAAATTCAGCGCAGAGTCAATCTATACGGTACAACTGAGCCCATAATCCAGAAACAAGGGGCCGACCGGATATTAGTTCAACTGCCGGGGGTGAAAGATGTCCAGGAAGCCATTAGCCTTATTGGGAAAACAGCCATGCTCGAATTCAGGGAGCAAAAGTTCGATGAAACCGGCAACCCGGTGCTTGACGACAATGGCAACTGGATATTTGAGGAGGAGACAGCTAAAGCTGTGGGAAAGGATGGCATAGAGAGAGAACTCACCGGAGAATATCTGAAACAGGCTCACCTAGATGTAGACCCTTACCAGGGCCCGGTGGTCATTATCGAGTGGGATAGCGCGGGGGGGTACCTGTTCGAGAAGATAACTGAGCGGAATCTAAACAAG
>CAZILT010000059.1:0-1650 GCA_964540185.1 uncultured Dehalococcoidales bacterium | reverse complement strand
CCGTTTGTCCCTCAAAATTTTCGTGATTATCATGGTAGTTATGACCCTGCTGGAGTCTTTACAATCTCTGGGATGGATTAAGTACCTGCACAGGACATTCAAGCCGTTTATGAAAATTCTTGGACTCTCAGACGGGGCGATAGTGATGTGGGTAGCTGCTGTTTTCTTTGGCCTGTTATATGGAAGCGCTGTTATTATTGAAGAGGCTAAGAAGGGAACTCTGACAAAGGAAGAACTGGAGCGCCTTCATATTTCTATAGGTGTTAACCACTCTATGGTAGAGGAGACTGCCCTATTCCTGGCATTTGGATTGAATATTTTCTGGTTATTGATACCGCGGCTTATCACAGCTATCGTAGCAGCTCACACCTACCGAGCTGTGCAATATCTGAAGGATAAGTCACTGCATAGGTGACTCTTTGTAGGATAGCCTTTGTGCCTGGTCCGCTAGCCTTAACAAGTAGTAGTGCTCGTAGTAGAAACTGACTGAATAGAGATATGGAAGAGACTGCTTTTGTAAAGTGGATTTCCTATCTTGTATAATAAGTGTAGTATTTCAAGTAGTGAGTTCAATGTATTCTCTTTGTGGCCGCTTTTACCTTCACCGCTTCCGAACAGGGAGCCTTCGTTACTGAGGCAAAATGCTGACTCGATAGCTAGAGGCCAGACATAATATAGTCGCAGTTCGCATATTGCAATAGGTATCAGTCGGGAAGCTAAACAAATCACTTATCTGCGTTTTCCTCTTTAATACTATAATTTACCATATTGATTTCTCAAAGGGACAGAACTGCCTGTTGTGGCGACTATTATAAAGCGATGACGCCAGGTAGATAACATTGACTTGAAGAAACTGCAAGTATGACTGAATAGAGGTAAGGTTTCGCCATAATATGAATTATCGCAGCGACATAAGAAACATAGCTATTATTGCCCATGTTGACCATGGTAAGACTACCCTGGTAGATGCCATGCTCAAGCAAAGCAAGGTTTTTCGGAATAACCAAGTAGTTGGCGAATTAATAATGGACCAGAATGAGCTTGAGCAAGAAAAGGGGATTACCATCATGGCTAAGAATACGGCAGTAGTTTACCGAGATGTCAAAATCAATATTATTGATACACCGGGGCATGTTGATTTTACGGTTGAAGTTGAGAGATCGCTTCGGGTTCTGGATGGAGGTGTGGTTGTTTTTGATGGAAAAGAAGGAGTGGAACCTCAATCGGAAACGGTTTGGCGACAGGCTGATAAATATAATGTTCCCAGAATTTGTTTTATCAATAAAATTGACAAAGAAGGAGCGGATTTTGAACAAGCGATAAAATCTATCTGGAATAGATTGACTCCCAATGCTGTGGCGATTCAGATTCCCGTTGGAGAAAGAATGGATTTCAAGGGAGTAGTGGATCTTTTGGAAATGAAAGCTTATTATTTTGAAGGAGAAAAAGGAGAAAAAGTAATAGAAAAAGATATTCCGGAAGAGCTTAAAGAAAAAGCTGATGAATGGAGAGAAAAGATGGTGGAAAAAATTGCGGAAAGCGATGATAAGCTGATTGAAAAATATTTAGGCGGAGAAGAAATTTCCATAGATGAATTAAAGAAGGCCTTGCGGAAAGCGGTTATAGAAGTTAAATTAATTCCGGTGCTTA
>CAZILT010000058.1:0-3065 GCA_964540185.1 uncultured Dehalococcoidales bacterium | reverse complement strand
GTTACGCAGACAGATTTATACAACAGTGCAACAACTCTGGGGACACTCTCAGACTGATACAACCAGCAGAAAGGAGGCGGTATTATCCCGGTAACATTTCTAAATGAGTGAACAACTTCTCTTCGGTAACATTCTTATATGAGTTGACACGGAGCCTTGAATACTATCGTTGCGAGCAAAGCGAAGCAATCTCGCTAGGCATCTATCTCGTGATTACCCTTGTTTAAAGGGGCTACACGGAGAGTCATCCCCTCTATGCCAATGATGACAATTTCCTCGCCCTTATCTATGTTTGAACCTGTTGATGATGCTTTCCATAGCTCAGCGCCAACACGAACGTAACCTTCTGGAGTAAGCGGAGTTGTTGCTCTACCCTTGCTGCCAGTGTCAGGGGAAATCATTGGTTTTTTATCCAGCGCTTTCTTACAAAGCCGGTAGGTCATATATGAATATGCTCCCAGAGCAATCATTGACAGGATGAGACCCCAAAGGGGAATATTTATCCCAAACTTTGGCAACAGCCAGAGTATAACCGCTACCAGGGCTGCCTCCTCCAGGAGGTCCGTTATGATGGCGTAGGCGGTGAACTTTCTTCCCTTCATCTAGTCCATCAAAATTAGAATGCCATCCTGCCCTTGAGCCTTCGCCTTTTATCATCTCAGAAGGAGCACTTCAGGCTCGCTCAGTGTAAATTTCATGAACAGGGAGAACCTCGCCTCCTTCACTCCATCAGTGAGGACAGGTGGTTTATTCTTTTAAGCATGTTGGGGTGGCTGGCGAAAAGCTCCATCATCTTGTCGGTTGTTGTCAGCCAGACGGTTTTTTCTTGTAGTTTCATAGATCCATTGCTGTCAATGAGTTACTTAAGCATTCATTAATGATATAGCAAAAGAGGGGATGCGGCAAAAGGGGTTGTGTAATGAGAGTCATTGGCAGGGTCAAAGTACTCTATAATGAAGGAAGAAAGGAGCTTGTCATGAGAAACCAAAGGAGGTGCTGCTTAGAGTTTTAAAAGCCAGGTAGTTGAGAAACTGTTGAGTGGGGAAAGCAGTCCATATCCTTCTACTAACTATAAGTGCTTTGGATTGTTGCCCTTGCACCTTCAATAGCCGCATTCTTTAAGGTTTGTTCATCAGGGATAGTCATTTTACCGGTATCTGGATCATATGGTCCATAGGAGCAACTTAGAATTACAAGCTTACGCTGTTGCCATAAAATGCAGGTTTCGGCCTTCTCTTCATTGTATCTCAGAATCGTCTTGATATCACCGACTTGGATTTCCTCGGTAGGTGTCATTGCTTGTCTAACGGCCATCGAGAGGAATTCTCCGGCACTTGTTTCATCCTTAAACCTGTGTACATTGATCACTAGACAATCAACTTTGTCTTGAAACTCTGAGGTGGGCATCGGTTTAAACAAGCCGTATGTTGAATACTCTTCACCTGTGTAGGATGCCTCTATGTGTGCGGATTTCAAAGCAAAATTAAAGCCCCTTACATTTGTAGGTATAATGTCCTCTGGATTATCTCGCTGAGCACAAGCAACCAAAAATAGCATAAGCACCATCAAAACAGCGGTACATCTTTTCATCGTCACCCTTTTTATGTAGTCCTCATCTGCCTGCATTGTGGCATTTAGCTGGTTAGTATAATAGCACTAAACAGCCTATAAGAAGTTCCAGGATGCAACATGACTGCATTTGCCCGTGAATGTTTATTATCTTGATATTGGCGATGAGTCTACATGCCGCGGTATCTTCCTGGTAACTTTTATTAATTAACTCTATCTAATCCCTCGCTGTGGCAAATTTCCCTGTCTGAGAGAAATCAGCAGCACACCTTGAAGGGTTGACAGGAAGATGCAAGTTGGTTAACCTTAATAATTAATAGGTTAACCAAATGAAATCAGATATATTAAAGTCTCTGCGTGAGAGTGGAGACTATGTCTCTGGAGAAAGGCTGAGCATGGAGCTGGGCATCTCTAGGGTTTCTGTCTGGAAGCATGTCTGTAATCTCAAGGAAGATGGCTATGTGGTGGAGGCCTCGCCCAGAGGATATCATTTAATCTCCTCTCCAGATTTGTTGCTTCCCTGCGAGTTTCCCGATGTGGAGCGAAAGATTCATCATTTTAGGGAAATCGGCTCAACGATGGCTGTGGCAAAGGAATTAGCTAAGAGAGAGGTGGAGGAGGGCACGATAGTAATTGCTGAGTCTCAAACCAGTGGCAGGGGGCGTTTGAACAGGGAATGGTTCTCCCCCAGGGGTGGTATTTACTTTACCATCATATTGAAGCCGAAAATAAGCCTGATATACGCACCGAGGATAAACTTGATGGCCTCGGTGGCGGTGGCAAAGGCAATAAGAAAGTTTTATGGCCTAAAGGCTGAATTAAAGTGGCCCAATGATGTTTTGATTGCGGGGAGGAAAGTATGCGGCATACTGGCTGAAATGGAAGCAGAAGTAGATGCTATAAATTTCGTAAATCTAGGGGTAGGCATAAACGTCAATGCTGCTGTTTCTAGGTATGAGAAAACAGCCACTTCTTTGAGGGATGAATTGGGGAGGGAGGTCTCCAGGAAAGGGTTCTTAAGCACGGTGCTGAAGGAGATAAGCGAACAGCAAGCTGTATTAACCGGTGAGGAGTTACTCAGGGAGTGGAAAAATCTCTCTGCTACACTGAACAAGAGTGTGAAGATAGTGGCACCAGGTGAAGAGATAGTGGGGCGGGCGATTGATATTGATACCAGCGGAGCACTGATAGTAAGAGGTGAGGATGGCTCTTTAAGAAGTGCTATCGCCGGAGATTGCATCCACTTAAGTTAACATGCTGCAGTTGCTCATCATTATTGCTTACTTCCTGGTTATAATTGGTGTGGGGGTGTGGAGTAGGAGAAGGGTGGGAAGTGGAGACGGATTCTTTGTCGCCAACCATGGTGGAACTACGCTGCTTATCACGGGGTCTCTTCTGGCCACATGTGTTGGTGGTTCGGTAACTGTGGGGATGGCTGGCCTGGGATATGGGCAAGGCTTGACAGGTGCCTGGTGGCTTCTCGTTGGCTCTATTGG
>CAZILT010000057.1:0-6363 GCA_964540185.1 uncultured Dehalococcoidales bacterium | reverse complement strand
CATGGCTGCGGAAGAGTTAGCCAGCGCCTCGGCAACAGTTAGCTCCTGTGCCTCGATACCCAGTCTCAGTATAGCGATGTCCGGACTGATGGCGACTTTGCCCGTGCCGTTGACCCAGATGCCCTCTATCTGGTTATTAATGGATAATACCTCCACCTCGGAGGGTGAAGGCAGGGCTGGAACAGGCTGCGGAGACTCGTCCGGTGGATTAGTACCAGCAGGATTGCCCGAATTGCAGCCGAGAAAAGCGGCAGTGAACAGTACCGCGGCAAAAATCAAACTCAGTGTTAAAATAATACCCTTTTTCATCTTAACCTCCTTGAATCGTTTCTCTGGCATCAAGCTAGTCTGCCACTGTTACATTTCTGACCTCCCCTGATATAGTCATCTATCATCTATGTTATATATAGATAGTTCAGGGCAAAAAGGTTCATTTTTACAAAATTCTGATTCTAATAAGGGATAATCGATATATGACTGTCTATTACCACGATCTATGACAGGGGGGATAATACTAGAAACTACCTCTGATTTGATATGCTATTGTGCTAACCTCAAAGGATTAAAGCACATAACTACATCATCCACACGCTATTGAGGCACACCCAAAACGTAGAACACCAACAGAATAACCACAATTTCGATGACGAACAGGCTAGCAATCAATCCGCATTCCTTACCTGTTCCTCCATGAGGCAGTGATGAATACTGCCAGCCACGATAGCCACCGCCTGTATCCATAGAGATATCCCTTGCTCATAAAAAATATTATATAGCACACTACAAATTATATGGTTTATGCTGGCTGACCACATAGGTAACACTGGACTGCGGATTAAGGTTGCTTTGTCATAATCTAGCAGCAGAGTTAATTTGACCGAGGCGAAAGAAGCCAGTTAGAATGGCTTAGTCCACCTGCTATTCTACTTCGGATGGACGGGGGTAGCCTATATGCCGGGGTATCTTAAAAGCAAGACCATGGAAGTCCTTAAAGCGATGCTTCCTTTAGTTATCGTTATAATCATTATGCAATTCGCTTTAATCAAAATGCCTATCGGTCTCTTCCTGCAATTTCTGGCTGGTGCTGTCATGACAATTGCAGGTATGCTGCTTTTTCTGCTTGGAATTGAGGTAGGGATTTTGCCTATGGGCAGCGCTGTTGGTGCTGAACTTCCCAGGCGGCGCTCCTTATTGTTAGTAGTTGCTATTGCCTTCCTTATAGGTTTCGCCGCAACCATCGCCGAGCCGGATGTTATAGTTCTAACCGGCCAGATAGACAGAGTTTCACAAGGAGGCATCTCCGATAACATATTGATTTATGTTATCGGAATAGGTATAGCCTTCTTTGTCACCTTGGCGATGTTACGTATAGTTTTAGGGTTTCGTATGGCCTATCTGCTGGCGGCTGGTTACCTTGTTGTGATAGTCCTTTCCTTTTTCACGCCGGCAGAGTTCGTTCCGGTTGCCTTTGATGCAGGAGGCGTGACTACCGGCCCGATGACAGTACCCATAATCCTGTCGTTGGGTATAGGGTTTAGTTCGGTTCTTGCAGGTAGATCAGCAATATCGGACGGCTTCGGATTAATCGGGCTGGCTTCCGTAGGTCCGATAATCGCAGTAATGATTATGGGGATAGTACTATATTGATCGCGATAGCGATTCTTGATGGTTTATGGGATACCCTGCTTAGCGTAGTGAAGGCGCTGTTGCCATTGCTCGGCTTTTTCCTCATATTTCAGTTCCTGTTTCTAAAACTTCCAAGACACTATATTTTTAACCTGCTGAAAGGAACATTGCTCGCAGTAGTGGGGTTGTTGCTCTTTCTGCAGGGAGTGCATATAGGCTTTTTGCCCGTAGGAGAGGCAATCGGGGAAGTGCTGGGCAATATCACACAGAAGTGGCTTCTGATACCCTTTGGTTTTTTCATAGGTTCTCTTACTACGTGGACAGAACCCGCTGTACGCATACTCTGTAATCAGGTTGAAAAAGCATCAGCGGCGGTGATACGTAAGGATGTGGTACTCTATGCTATTTGCTCCGGTGTAGCCTTGTTTGTGGGCCTAGGTATGGCCAAAATCATCTATGGCATCCCACTGCTTTACATCGTGGTTCCCGGATATATAATAGCTCTGGTGATGCTGTGGTTTAGTGATAAAGAATTCCTCTCTATCGCCTTCGATGCTGGTGGGGTGGCTACGGGTCCTATGGCGGTCACATTTCTCATGGCGATAGCAATTGGTGTATCATCGGCGATAGAGGGGCGTGACCCGGTAATCCATGGCTTTGGCTTGATTGCCCTGATAGCCCTGGCACCGGTTCTTTCGGTAATGGCATTGGGCGTTATATTTCGCCTAAACCAATGGAAAGGAGGTAGGAAAATGGAATCAGTCATTTCTCTTATTGTGACCATCGTCGGCAAGGGATGGGGAGACACGGTTCTGGAAGCCTCCATGAAGGCAGGCGCAGAAGGTGGAACCATTCTCCTGGGGCGAGGCGTAGGGCTTCACGAGAAGCGGGAAATCTTGGGCATTTGCATCGAACCAGAGAGGGAAGTTGTTCTGTCGGTCACTTACCCCGATAAGAAAGAAGCGATTCTGCAGGAAATCGTTCGCGCCGCTGAATTGGAAAAGCCAGGGGCTGGTAGCGCCTTCGTTGTTCCTGTTGAGAAGGTTGTCGGGGTAGTGCATCGTTTTCATGAGAATTTTCAGCCAAGTTCAGGGTGAGTGACCAGCTAAACAGCTATCCTGTCAAGTTGTTACGGGCGAAAGGCGGCCGGCAGTGAACAAAACTCTAGTTGCAGAGATATACAAGCTGCATGGCAGCGCCACAGTGCCAATGCCTGCTGATTCATCACTGGAGGCTGTTATTGGTACCGTTGACTGAGAGCCTTCATTGCGTGGTATTTTTCTGGTCGATTCAAGGCGAAGATTCGTCGGCATGGTAACAAGGGTTGAACCTCATAAGGTAGGCGCATCTCGAGCTAACTGGTGGCAAGGGAAGACATGAGATACCAGTTTCGGAATTCTTCCGGATTGTGGATGCTCGCAAGGCCAGAGACCTGGCGAGTGATAATCCACAAATGCTTTTCGTAAGCGAAAGTGATACTCTTCAAGCTGCGCTGGACAAAATGCTGGACTATGAAGAAGATGTGATTGGTTCTACCCTTTGACAACTTAGGGAGTTCTTTCTGAATCTAAATAGACCTAAGGGAATCGAACCATCTCGGAATACAGCTAGTTAGAGGTAGGATGTAAGAAGTTGCTGCAGTGCCGGAATTAGCGCCTTTTTCTCAAAGAAAAGTTCGGAATGCTTCCAATGCAAGCTACCTGAATATTGTGAGTCATTTATCACTCTTATTTCAGGATATTTCTAGTTTTAAAAAATATCGAAGCTAAAATTTATTACCATTGGACAAACATGGGGATGTACGTTAATTGATAATAAAAATGAATGCTTTTACACAAGTAGCAGCATCTTGGTAATTGAATAACACTTGATAAGGTATGAAACATGTCCCAAATGGAAAATAAGCGCTAGGAATTGATGGCTAATTTACCTGCTCTGGCGCGGTTCTCCTTCTTCCCCTCATGTATCAGGATGCTTACAGCCTCAGGGGGAACCGAGAAGTTTTTACATACTGCATTAGTGATATCTTTTACAAGTCCCCTTTTCTGGTCAATAGATCTACCTTCGTCCGCTTCTATAATTACGAGTGGCATATTCCCCCTCCTTATAAGATTGGTCAATTATAACATACCACCGGTGTTACCTATGTATCTCAGTCTCCGCATCGCACACCTGATGTGAGCTTACGCCTTAAAAAGGTTAGCTGGCTAAAACGCGACCAATTGCGACTCATATGAAATGCCAGGGACGTTATTTCTCGGCACCCAGTTTATCACTGACCTCCTTCAGTGACACTTTGCCGGCAGACAAGACCATTTTTAGCGCGTCATCAATTGATATGTTGGTCCGGATAATGTCATGTTCTCTTACTATCTCCAGATAGCCAGATGTTGGATTAGGAGATGTCGGTATGAACACGGTGAGCAGCTTTTCACCAGACTTGTCCCATGATTCACTGGTTACAAAGCCTATGACTCGCATACCCTTCTTCGGGAATTCTACTAACACCACCTGTAGAAACCCAGCTTCACCAGAGGTGGAGAAGCTTTCCATGATTCGCTTGATACCGGTGTAGAGATATCGAAACAATGGCACTCTCGCCAGCAGAGACTCACCATAACGAATCAGTCTCTTTCCAATAAGATTGGTCGCTACGACTCCAGCCAAGTAGATCAATGCTATTGTTATGCCAAAGCCTACGCCAGGAATCGTGCGACCTAATAGCAACTTGACTACAGGCTGAAGAATGTCGTCAACTGTGCCAAAAAGCCAGACCAGTATCAATATGGCGGCACCAAGCGGCACAATAACGAGAATCCCTGCGACGAACTGTGCTCTTAATTTCTTACTCAGCTGATTCCGAGATGCCCACTTGATATGCTTCATTGCCCTTGGCCTCCTTGTTGCACTACGTAAACTGCCCGTTCATAGTACCGCTTGATAGCTATTTTAACACTATTAATTAGCAACAAGGAATAAAGCGTAACACGCCTGAGGGAAAAGGAAAGTTACCCGGCTAAACCATGACATTCCTGTAAAAGGTGAATCTACCCTTCGCCCTAAATAAACAGATTGTCTGATTGTTAAGTTGCTACACGAACGACTATGGTAGAGTTAAGAGAGCATGATTCGGGCGTCGACCACAACACAGCCGTTATCCCGATTAAGGACTTTCACTGGATTAAGATCTAGCTCTACTATTTGTGGTAAGTCTTGAGCCATCGCTGAGACTCTTAGTAAGAGTTCTTCAAGGGCCTTTATATCAGCTGGCTTCGATCCTCGCCAACCTTCAAGGACTTGATAAGCCCTAACTGAACGGATCATTTCCCAAGCATCTATGTCCGTCAGTGGGTGAATACGAAAGGCGACGTCTCTCAATAACTCTGTATATATTCCTCCCATACCGAACATAATTAGGGGCCCAAAAAGAGGATCTTGAGTTATACCAACAATTACTTCAACTGCGCCAGGTACCATTTGCTGAACAATGACGCCTTGCATTTCTTTTTCTCTTCCAATACTGGTCAGTCGCTCGTTGAGTCGCATAAATGCTTGTTCTACTTCCCTATGCGAGTGAAGATCAAGAATTACGCCCCCGACTTCCGTCTTATGCACTATTGTGGTTGAAAGGAGCTTTAGAGCAACAGGGAAGCCGATTTCCTCGGCTGCCTTAACTGCATCTTCAGCCGTAGTGACTGACTTAGATTGTGCTACCCAAATTCCATAGGAGTTGAGAATGGTAGTAACGGAAGTGGTATCTAGCCATAAAGGTCGAGTCGTGCTTTGTTCTAAAACCGACACGACTATCTGATTAGCCTTCCTCCTGTCAATGTTCACTATTTCTGGAATTGTCCCCTTTGGTCTTTTCAGCCAGTCATTATATTCACAAGCCTTGGCAATTGCTGCAGCTGTATCTTCAGGGAAAGCAAAAGATGGTACACAGCACTCTGCTTCGGAACCCAGCTCGATAGAAGCGGCACGCGAACCCATGAATGATGCAACCAGCACCTTGCCTCGCCGGCGGTACTCCGAGGCTACTGACTGAATGGCGGTGGCCACTGCTTCAGCCTGTGTCACTATCGGCGGGATAAAGATGACAATCACGATATCTACGCGGTCGTCTTGCGCCAGTAGTCTCAGTGCCCGACCATAGTCGTCGGCAGTAGCTTCAGCAGTCATGTCAATAGGGTTAGCAAGGCTTGCTCGACTCGACAATAAGCTTTCGAGGCCTGAAAGAGTTTCATCTGAAAAGGACGGCAATTCAAGGCCTCTTACGGCGCAGGCGTCAGCCGTCAAAATGCCTGGACCACCACCATTGGTAAGTATGGCAACTCTTCTTCCTGAAGGTATAGGTTGGTGAGATAGCATGTTAGCCACATCAAAGAGTCCCTCCAACGTATCTACCCGAATTATCCCGGTCTGAGTAAATAGCGCTTCGGAAGCCACCTCGGCAGTAGCCAATGCCCCAGTATGTGATGCAGCCGCCCTTGACCCTGCTGGAGTGCGCCCGCTTTTTACGACTACAATTGGTTTGTTAGGCGTTATGCTGCGTGCTATGCGAGCAAAATTCCCTGGGTTACCAAAAGACTCGAGGTAAAGGAGGATGACATCAGTAGCTGGGTCTTCCGCCCAATACCGCAGTAGATCGTTGCTAGAGACATCGGCCCTGTTTCCTATGCTAACAAAGGTAGAAAGGCCAATGCTCAAATCCCTTGCATATTCTAGAATGGCAAGCCC
>CAZILT010000056.1:0-4754 GCA_964540185.1 uncultured Dehalococcoidales bacterium | reverse complement strand
TATCCTCTCTTTCATGGGGACATTTTCCCCTAACAATTAGAGAGGACAAAATCCTATAACATCGACACACGAAGAGACTCGGGCTTGACAAATTTTGATGGGTGTGTTAGAATCTATGTCGCTCCAAGTAATTGAGCTGAAGCTTGGTGGATGGTGAAGCCGAACACCGGTGAAGCGGAAGCTGAAAAGCGTGAGGAATTGAAAAGCCGAGCGCACGGTAGGTGGACGTAGGGAGGTGTACGGCGGCGGAAATCAAGCGAGGGCGAGGTTACTTGGGGCTTTTTGTTATCAGGAAGCTCCTGATATTTTCATAACTTCCCTGTTGATGAAAGGGCAGAAGACTATAGTGTATCGCTTCCCTTAATTAAGTCGGGGTGGAGGATGCCGATAAAGGGAAGATTTCGATATTCTCCCTTATAATCTAAGCCATACCCAACGACAAATTCATCGGGGATTTCAAAGCCCATATAGTCAAGTGGGACGTTTATCAATCGGCGTGCTCTCTTATCAAGTAGGGTGCAGACACGAAGAGAGGCTGGGTTGTGGGCTGAAAGGTGGCTGAGAACATAATTTAGCGTCATGCCAGTATCTACAATATCCTCAACCATTAATACGTGTTTCCCGGTTATACTGCTGTCAAGGTCTTTGGTTATTTTGACCACCTGCTCGTTGTCACTACTGTAATATGAGATGGCCATGAAATCGAGAGAGATTGGCAGAGAAATATGTTGCATCAGGTCAGCCATAAAGCAAACGACCCCTTTTAAAATACCAACCATTACTATCTGCTGACCAGCGTAATCATGAGAGATGTGTCTAGCTAAAGTTCTCACCCTGCACTGGATTTGACTGTGACTATAGAGAATTCGGCTGACTCCTTCCACTTTGGCTTCGCCCAACGGGCCATAGCCATATTTGGCCAGTAACTTAATAAAGTCATTTTTGGTGAGGAGCTTGATATTAATCTCGGGGTAGAGTTCCCTAAGCTGGCGTAGCTTACGGTTCTTTTCTGTTATAAGACTTTGCTTTAATGTGGTGAGCTCAACATAAAGATCTAGCTCAGGTAAATAGAAATCAGGGGTAAACATCTCAGCCACCTCATTACCCTTCCACTTAAGAGGAAAGGAGCGAGGCTCATAAAGCCACTCGATACAGTAGAAATCCAAAAGTTTAGCAAGCTCTTCCTCGCTAGGATGGGCAAACGTTGTTGGCCTCAATGATGCTGTGAGCAATCGAGGTGTTTGAGCCAACCTCTCTTGTGTCGTATTTGCCTTGTAACTTTTCTCCATTATTTGGCGAAGCTCTGCTCTTTCCAAGAGGGCAGCGCTCATATTAGCAGTACTGATAAGGAAGTTCTTATCACCCTCTGAGAACTGGTGGGGTTTATGGGTATACACCCTGATTTCACCAATAACCTGCTCTTGCTTAAGTATGGGGGCTGCGAGTATGGAACATACCTTTTGTGATTCTGCTTCTTGAGGATATTGGACTTGTTTATCTTTAGTGGCATCGGAAATCACTACCACTTTGTTGTTGAGAACTTCAGGAAGGCTCTTGTGAGCGTTAAGAGGGCCCTTCCTAAGATAAAGGTCGCTGAGGCCATAAGCACCTATAGTGGTTAAGTATTCCTTTCGGTGGTCTAGGAGCAAAACACGACAACCATTTGCTCCTATCGCCTTGGTGGTGCTTTTAGCGATAGAGTTACAAATCCTTCTCAGACTGAGATCTGAATTGGCGACTTTAGCTATCTGTTTTAGAGCTAAATAATGACTGCCTCTCGATCTGCCCATTTCCCCTGTACCCTACTCACATTTAGTAAAGCCACAATTGGGACAGATATTACAACCCTCTTGATAGATCAAAGGACTACCACACTCGGGACACTGTCCTGCCCCGCTGTTGACTAATCTAGACATTTTAGAATTGCTGTCCCTCTCCTGTTTGACATATTTCTGTAACACAGTAGCAATGGCATCAGCGCAGGACATAATAGCATGCCCTTGTTCCCAAGCGATGGAAGGACAGCGGATGCCGCGTAAATGCCTTACAATAGAAGCTAGATCTACCCCAGCCCTTAAAGCTAAAGAGATAAGACGGCTAATAGCCTCCAGTTGTGCTGCGGCACAGCCTCCAGCTTTCCCCAAAGCAGAGAAAACCTCGGCTATGCCTTGTTCATCAAAATTTACTGTTACATACATATACCCGCATCCAGTACTTACCCTCTCAGTTATTCCTCTGGTAACCTTTGGTCTTTTTCTGGGAACCAGTTTGCCTTCAGCCTTCTCCTCCTTACCTATGGTGAGAACCTGGCTTTCACGGCTTCTATCTCGGTAGATAGTGATACCCTTTAAGCTCTCATGGTAAGCAAGCATATATACCTTGGCTATATCTTCAGGCGTTGCCTCGTAGGGGAAATTGACCGTCTTGGAAACAGCGCTATCAGTAAATTTCTGAAAAGCTGCTTGCATCTTAACATGCAATTCCGCAGATATATCATAGGCAGAGACAAAGAGCCTCTTCACTTCCTCGGGGATACCCTCTATATTCTGTAGCTTTTCTCCACCAGCTAGCGTACTTATCAGTTCTGTGGAATAGAAATTACCCTTTCTAGCTGCCTGCTCAAAGTAAGGATTTACCTCTATGAATTCCTCACCATCCAAGATATGGCGCATATAGCTTAAGGCAAAGATTGGCTCGATGCCGCTGGAACAATTGGCAATAATACTCAGGCTACCAGTAGGAGCGATGGTAGTTCGAGAGGCATTTCGAAATCGGGGACCATCAGGCACATCGTATATACTCCCTTCAAAGGCAGGGAAAACGCCCCTTTCCTTAGCTAGCTCGGCTGAGGCTTCATTTGCCTCATCAGATATGAAATGTGCGATTTCTTCAGCTACACTGAGAGCTTGTTCACTATTGTAGGGGATGCCGAGCTGAATTAACATATCAGCAAAGCCCATTACTCCCAGCCCTATTTTCCTAGTGGCTTTTGTTCTCTCATCTATTTCAGACAAGGGAAATTGGTTAACATCGATGACATCATCGAGGAAACGAACTCCTAGTTTAACAATCTGAGATAGCTTGGCATAATCAATCTCAGGGTGGTTGTTTTGCCGGGCTACCAGCTTGGATAGGTTTATAGAGCCGAGGTTACAAGACTCGAAGGGAAGTAAAGGTTGCTCACCACAGGGATTAGTGCTTTCTATCTTGCCTAGGTTAGGTGTGGGATTGTGCCTGTTAATTTCATCCATGAATACGATGCCGGGGTCACCGGTGCGCCAGGCCATATTAACTATTTTGTCAAACACCTCTCTGGCATTAAGCTTACCGGCCTCTTTCCCTGTTCGGGGATTTATTAAGCTATAGTCAGTCCCTTTCTCCACCGCTTCCATGAAGCTATCAGTTACAGCTACTGATAAGTTGAAGTTTGTTAGAACCTCAGGGTCATCCTTGGCTGTGATAAACTTCAGGATGTCAGGATGGGCAACATTAAGAATTGCCATATTAGCCCCGCGGCGCATACCCCCCTGCTTTATGACATCAGTGGTAATATCAAAAACACGCATAAAAGAAAGAGGGCCACTGGCAATGCCGCCTGTAGAACCAACTCTATCTTTCCCTGGCCTGAGTCGGGAGAAGGAAAAACCGGTGCCGCCACCGCTTTTATGAATTAAAGCAGTGTACTTCACAGCCTCAAAAATGGATTCCATGGAATCATCGATGGGGATAACGAAACAGGCTGATAGTTGTCCCAATTCGCGGCCAGCATTCATCAATGTAGGAGAATTGGGTAGAAATTCCAGATTTGCCATTAGCTGGTAGAATTGCTTCTCTGTGGATGAGATATTTGCATCGGGGTTATAAAGAAGTTCGGCTGAAGCAATATGCTTGGCTACACGGTGAAACAATTCCTGCGGCGTTTCAAGAACTTCCCCTTCTTCATTCCTTTTCAAGTATCTTTTTTTCAGAACTCTGAGGGAATTATCGCTAAGTTCAATTCCAGAAACGACCTGGCTGCTTGCTTGAGGGGAAAACTCATCTGCAGTTAGAATTTCACTGACTATAGCTTGGAGTTGAGAAGAGGATACGGGATGCTTAGGGTGTGGCGAGACGAATTTCTCCATACCAGGTAGGGGAAGAGCAGGTGCCAGACGCTGGATTACCTGACTGGAAAATCTCTCTAACACTTTTCTATCAGTTATGCCCATAGATTCGGCAGCAGCAAAAACAGCTCCCGCTACTTTATCTCGATCAATAGGCTTACCCCGGCTGCTTTTTCTGTCTGATTTAGCCATTCTTACCTCTTCTTATGGCCAACTGGAATATTCAAAGCTTCGGAGGACAACAGCGGTAGTTGATTTGCCGCTGGTGTTGAAGTTTCCTCCCCTGCCAGACTATCTACTGCCTGTTTCAAAGCACCGATATCGGCAAATTCACGATAAACACTAGCAAAGCGGATATAAGCTATATGGTCCAACCTCTCCAATCCTTGCATGACCAGGTCACCAATAATGGGGCTAGGAATTTCAGCCTTGCCCGAGTGATAGAGTTCAGCTTCAATGTTATCTGTGAGCTTATCAATAGCGCCTATGGGTAGAGGGCGTTTCTCACAAGCTTTGCGGATTCCAGAGGAGAGTTTATCTCGATTGAATTCCTCTCGCCGACCATCCTTTTTGGCCACGAAAATACTATGGGGCTGCACAAGCTCATAAGTGGTGAAGCGAGCACCACACACAGAGCAACTCCTCCGCCGT
>CAZILT010000055.1:0-8787 GCA_964540185.1 uncultured Dehalococcoidales bacterium | reverse complement strand
TCTCTACGGCTGCGGTGTTTGGGAGCACGTCTTTTCCTGGGACTCTTTATACCCGCCCCAAGAAGAATGAGACGTATTGAAGAGCGGGAAAGGGTGATGCTCTCCCTTTCGGAAAGAAGCTCAGTGAAGTGCTGGACATTACATCCAGCGTAGGTAGATTGTGCTAGCTCAACTACCCTCTTCTTCAGGCTCCCGTCCAGGATGTTGCTCAGCTCTCTACCACGATTGCCATGTTCTAATGCTTGGGCGCCCTCCTTCCTATACGCCGCTAGTATTCTGCTTACCTGGCGTGGGGAGAGGCCTAATATCTCAGCAGCCACCATGGAAGTCATTTTGTCTGTCTCCACCTCATTTAATACCATTAGCCTTCTCTGCTCTTTCTTGTTCAATGTCACCATCTCCTTAATGGTGACATTTTCCCTTAACAGTTGGAGAGGACAAAATCCTATAACATCGACAACATTTCTAAAGAGTCTTGACACGCAACCTCAACCGGGATTGAATAACCTCCGACCATTTGCTATCATTTACTTAATAACTCTAATTCCAGAACTCTGACGTCGGGCAGTTTTAAGGGTTTAGCGTTAACTACCCTAGCAAAATATAGCGTGTAGAGGAGGAGAAAAATGGCTGAACAGGAAAATCTCGAACATGGATTTGCCGGGGAAACCATAATAAGTGATGAGGTTGTAGCCTCAATTGCCGGGCTAGCTGCCAAGGAGGTAGAAGGAGTTGCCAGTTTGGGTAAGAGCTCCGTTCGCCGCGCAATCACCGAGCGTTTGGTAAGCGCGGAGGGGAAAGCTAGAGCTGGTGTGCAGGTTCAAGTGGGGGAAAAAGAGGCTATTGTTGACCTTCAACTAGGCGTCATATACGGGTTCAACATACCCAACATGGTCAACGAAGTCCGCAAGAAGGTGTATTCTCGCCTTATAGAAATCACCGGACTCGTTGCCAAGGAGATCAATGTGCAGATTGTTAGTGTTGAGATCCCGGAGAAGAAGCCATCAAGGGTGCAATAGATACCCTTAAGCCACTAATTGAAGACTGGTCCTGGAAGAACTGCTTACCAATGGGCAGATTGCATATTTACCTAATTCCTAAGTACATGTAACATAACTCGCAGGAGGAGAAATATGGGTGAAGAAAGATTTTTTGGTGAAACCATAATAAGCGATGAGGTTGTAGCATCAATAGCAGGGCTGGCCGCCAAGGAGGTAAAGGGTGTTGCTGGTTTGGGTAAGAGTACTGTTCACCGCGCGCTTACTGAGCGCTTGGGAGGTGCTAATGATAAAGCTAGAATGGGTGTTAAGGCTGAAGTGGGCAAAACGGAATGCATTATTGACCTGCAACTGAGTGTCCTATATGGAGTCAGCATACCAAAAATTATAAACGAAGTTCGTAAGCAAGTGGCTCTTCGCCTAATGGAGTTCGTCGGATTGATCGCTAAGGAAATTAATGTGCGTGTAGTAGGCATTGAGATCCCGGAGGAGGAGCAAGCAAAGGTAGAGTAGATGTATCCTGGAGTCAATCGAGGGCTGACCCTGGAAAAGATACTAAGCATAGTAGATGTTTATGTCGATTTTTAATCGGGTAGTGGCAGTAGTTATTGCGCTAGCTATATTAGCTGGAGCGGTAATCATCTTTCTTGTAGCTGTTAAGGTAATCACACCAGATATCCTGTCGTACGCATGGCTTGAGCCGCAGTTACAAAAGGTCAGCGATGCCACCGGTGGGCGAGCAGGCAACATTATAGCAATTACCGTGGTCGTTGCCTTGGGCATGATAATTATACTTCTCGCCGAGTTCATGCCACTGAATAAGCCGGCTGCCTTGCTGATAAATTCCACCGAGAAGGGCATCAGCACTATTGATGTGGATAGTGTTTGTACATTGGCGGAACACACCGGTGCTACCATTCGCGATGTGCGTGATGTTAAAAGCAGTGTAAGGGAAAGCGCAGACGGTTTACTCATCTCCTGTCGAACCTCGGTAGCCCTGGGAAGTAATCTACTTGAACTGGAAACAGAGTCAAGAAACAGGATCAGCGAAACGATAGAACAGCTAACCGGTCTAACTGTAGCCCGGGTAGACATTAAGGTTAAATATGAGTCAAAGAAAGCCAGGCAGTTGGCTGTACGCTGATGAGAGCTAACAAATGTCAAGCCCAAAGGTAATAGGTGCTGTTATCGGGTTAGCAGTGGGGCTCATTGTAGCATGCCTTGGTCTACCGAAGGCCCTTCTGGTAGGTTTATTTGTTCTGATTGGCTGGTTTATCGGGAAGGTTCGAATGGGGGAGATCGACCTCCTCGACATCTACGAGCGCTTCAGTGGCAAGGGGCATCGGTAGGAGATAACTCCATACATGAAGGAGCCAGATATGACCTCCCGGCAAAGCGTTAAGCCTGCTCAAAAACCACTCTAGAAGCCTAATATTGTGACACCAACCACATCGACCGCTACCTCAAGTTGTATTGCCCGGCAAGTTTAGCTAAAATAGCTAAACTTATGTGCCTTGCGATACCGGTGAGAGTTATCTCTATAAAAGGCGATGAAGCCCAAACAGATATTGGTGGAGTGAAGCGAAAGGTCAGCATTGCGCTTACCCCAGAGGTAAAGGTGGGCGACTATGTCTTGCTTCACACCGGATATGCCATAGGCGTGGTAGATGAATCTGAAGCGAAGGAGACCTTGAAGCTACTGGAAGAAATAGTAAGCCACATTGAAGTTCATAGATGAGTATCAAAACAGCGAGCTAGCTACAAGGCTGGCAACAAAGATCGCTAACCACTCTACCAGGCAAGTCAGGTTAATGGAATTCTGCGGTGGACATACTCATGCCATAATGAGATATGGAATTCGCCAGCTGCTGCCTGAGACAGTGGAGATGAGGTCAGGACCAGGCTGCCCGGTATGCGTTACGGCAAATGCTGATTTGGATAAAGCTATCGCTATGGCTCACTTGCCTGGAGTTATCATTACTAGCTTCGGAGATATGATGAGAGTTCCTGGCAGCTACTCCACCTTACAGCAAGCAAGGGCCGAGGGAGCTGATGTGCGAGTTGTCTACTCCACCATGGATGCTGTAGACATAGCTAAAGATAACCCAAGGAAATCAGTTATCTTTAGCGGCATTGGCTTTGAGACCACAGCACCAACCATAGCAGCTTCCGTAATTAAGGCACAGCGAGAAGGGATAGAAAATTTCTACGTCCTGTCCATGCTCAAGTTAACTCCGCCAGTAATGAAGGCACTGCTGGAAATGGGTGAGTTAAAACTAGACGGCATTGTCTGCCCGGGACACATCAGTGTTATAATTGGCTCTTATCCCTACGAATTTATTCCCAGAAGCTATGGGGTTGCCTGTGTTGTCTCAGGCTTTGAACCCGTAGATATTCTGTTATGTATAGCTAAACTGGTGGAGCAAATTGAAAGGAACCAGCCAAAGGTAGAAATAGCTTACCGGCGTGGGGTAAAACCAGAGGGTAATAAGAAAGCATTACAATTGATGCAGGAAGTTTTTGAGACTAATGGAGCTAACTGGCGAGGGATTGGCATTGTGCCCCAAAGTGGCTTAAAACTTAACCAGAAATATGAGCATTTTGATGCTGACAAAGTTTTCCAAACAAGCTTAAAGCCAGTGAGAGAACATGAAGGATGCCGCTGCGGAGATGTACTTCGTGGCGTGGCTACACCACCCCAATGTAAGCTCTTCGGCATAGCCTGTACTCCCGAGAAACCTATAGGCCCCTGCATGGTTTCTAGCGAAGGCGCTTGCGCTGCTTATTATCAATATGGAGCAGAATATGGGTAACGCCATCCTTTTGGCCCATGGCAGCGGCGGCAAGTTAAGCCACGAGTTGGTGGAGAAAAACCTCCTTCCTTTGCTGACTAATCCTATATTGGATAAACTGGATGACTCGGCTACTTTTCAAATTAACGGGCACCTCGCTTTTACCACTGACAGCTATGTGGTAAACCCTATTTTCTTTTCCGGTGGAGATATAGGCAAGCTAGCTGTTTGTGGCACAGTTAATGACCTATCTATGAGCGGAGCTAAGCCTCTATATTTAAGCTTGTCTATCATTGTAGAAGAAGGCTTCCCCCTGAGTGAACTTGATTGCGTAGTCAAATCAATAAAAGCAGCCGCTGAAGAGGCTGGAGTAAAGATAATCACTGGCGATACCAAGGTGGTAAACCAAAGACAAGCCGACAAGCTATTTATCAATACCTCAGGAATAGGAATAATCCCTCCTGGAATTGACATTTCAGGAGCAAATGCCCAGACTGGCGATAAAGTTATCCTGAGCGGTACCATTGGCGACCACGGCATAGCTGTAATGACTCAACGGGAGGGATTAAAGTTCGAGGTACCTGTAGAAAGCGATTGCGCCCCACTGAATAAATTGGTGGCTCAAATGCTGGAAACTTCGGCCGATATTCATTGCTTGCGCGACCCTACCAGAGGCGGGCTGGCCACCACGCTTAACGAATTTGCCAGGCAATCCCGTGTAAGCATCGTGATAGAGGAAGATAAAATACCGGTAAAGGAGGGAGTCAGGGCCGCCTGCGAGCTTCTGGGCTTTGACCCTGTTTACGTTGCCAATGAGGGTAAACTGGTAGCCATAGTAAAGCCTGATGATGCAGGTAAAGTCCTGGCTCAAATGAAGCAAAATGGCTATGGCAGGGACGCAGCCATTATTGGCGAGGTAACCAATAACCGCCCTGGCAAGGTGATAATGAAGACAAAGTTGGGTCCCTCCCGCATTATCGATATGCTTTCAGGGGAGTTGTTACCACGGATATGCTAAAAGAAACAAAGCCTGATGATGTTAAACCTGCCTCGCCGGCAAAGCGAGTTGGCATTTTATATCATCCTCAGCGAGAAGAGGCCCGAGATTTGGCCAACAGGCTAGAAGCATTGCTATCCGCCCGGGGAGTTTCCTCCTGGCAATACTCGACTGTGGATGAGGATAAAGCCAGGTCTCAAGTATCTGGCTCAGATTTAATTTTCAGCATTGGCGGAGATGGTACAATCCTCAAGGTCGCCCGAATTGTAGTCCCCGGAACAGTGCCCATTCTTGGCATAAATTTGGGCAAGCTTGGATTTATCACCGAGCTGGATGCCGATGAGATAGTGACAAATCTAACCGATTTGCTCAAAGGCAGTGGCTGGCTCGAGGAGAGAGCTATGCTTGAAGCTCGGCTTAATGATAGAAGCTTCCACGCCTTGAATGATGTGGTGGTGCGAAGCACCACTGTTCGCCTGGTTAACATGAAAGCCGAAATTGATGGTGCCATGTTAGCTACCTATAGGGCTGACGGAATTATAATAGCCACCGCTACCGGCAGCACTGCCTATTCCATGGCATCCGGGGGGCCAATCCTCCACCCACAATCTAAGGAGATTGTTCTCCAGCCGATATCATGTCACCTCGGCTTAAACCATGCCCTTGTTCTATCACCTAAAAGCAGGGTAAACCTTAAAATCGACGCCGAGGATAAGGCTGTGCTTAGCCTCGATGGGCAAGTTAATTTACCCCTACCTCCCAATCAAGATGTTATGATAAAACTCAGCCCTCATACAGCCCACTTCCTCAGAATCCACCAACCAGCCTATTTCTACAGCTCTCTATGGCAAAAACTGCGATGGAAGGAGGTCTCATGAAAGTTGACAGAGCAAAAATAAGCGATGCTACCGCTATACACCAGATGGTTAATCACTTTGCCGACAAAGGTGAGATGCTGCCCCGCGCCTTAAGCGATATATACGAGAGTATCAGAGATTACTTCGTTGTCAGAGATAATGAGCAAGTTGTTGCTTGCACCGCTCTGCACGTTAACTGGCTTGATTTGTGTGAAATCAGGTCTTTGGCCGTCGACGAAAGTATGCAGAAAAAAGGGATTGGCTCCCTGCTGATTCAAGCTTGCCTTGATGATGCTAAAGGTTTAGATATCCCCACTGTTTTTTGTCTCACTTATAAACCAGCCCTGTTTGAGAAGCATGGCTTCCATTTGATTGACAAAATGGAACTGCCACGCAAGGTGTGGACTGAGTGCTATCGCTGCCCCAAGTTTCCCGACTGCGACGAAGTGGCCCTCATTCGCCACATCTAATCTTATTGTGAATTAACTTACCTCCCTCTTAATAGGAGAGAGCTAAGGCTAGTTGAATTTTCCTCTCCCTTGATGGGAGAGGACTAAGGTGAGCAACTGTCTTAAATTAATGACAATGACCGAAAACTTGAGAAACACCGAAGTTCCAGGAAGTCTGGTATTTAAGCATAGCATTCAAGATAGTGAGCAATTTACGCATGCATGCAGTAAGAGCTACCTTGGTGGCTTTCCCAGCCCCACAAAGACGCTCGTAGAAACGTCTGATAACTGGGTTATACCGTGTAGCAACCATGGTCGCCATGTAAAGAGCAGTTCGCACTGTAGCACGTCCTCCCCAGGTGGTACGTTTACCCCGCAATGTACCACTATCCCGGTTGAGAGGTGCTACACCGACCAGGGCTGCTATCTGCTTCCGGTTCAATGTTCCCAACTCAGGCAGCTCGGCCAAAATAGTTGCCGAAAGATTAGGACCTACACCCGGCACACTCTGCAAAAGTTCATCCTTCTCTCGCCAGATAGGGCTATCCTTGACCTTTTGTTTTATATTTCTATTGATTTCATTCAGCTCCTTCTCCAACCAGTTAATATGAGCACTGATGCCTGGTTTTACCGTCTCACCGGCTGTGCTGAGCCGATTCTTCTCAGCGGTTATCATATTTATTATCTGTCGCCTACGAGCTGTGAGAGCACCGAGTTCCTGAGCTTCTATATCAGGCATGGGATGAGGATTCGGTTGAACGGTAGCGGCAAAACGTGCGATTATCCTGGCATCCAGAATATCGGTCTTAGCCAGCATGCCTACAGATTTAGCAAAGTCCCTTACCTGGCGTGGATTAACTACCGCAGTTGGTATTTTGGCGACTACAAGCTCGGTAGCCAGAAAGACTTCGAAACCGCCAGTTGCTTCCAGTACAACAAGCTCCGGAGAAAGTTCCTTAAACTTCGATGCTGCCTTCGTAATACCAGTTTCGTTGTTGGGAAAGCTCCAGTGCTGCTTATCTCCATGTACTGCCACATCCAGTGTATCCTTGCTAACATCGATACCTATATAGATTTTCTTTTCCATTTTTTCTCCTCCTTTCTCCCTTTTACCCTTCCTTGCAATATACGGGCTTGGTTAGCCCACGCAACTGTTCGGGCTTTCGGGATGACCGGGGAGACGACCCCGCTCACCTGCGGTGTTCAATCACCCAGGGTGAATCGGTCTATCTCCCCGTTATCTATATTACTACTCTCTTAAGATACAAGGGTGACAGACAAAAAAGGGAGGAAATTATGCTACCAGAGAAAAAACTATCCACCCAGCAGATTTATCGCGGTCGAGCAGTAAATTTACATGTTGACACTGTGGAGAAACCCGGTGGCAATACAACCTTCAGGGAGGTAGTAGAACACAGCGATTGCGTTGCTGTAGTAGTCCTCGACGACCGGAATAATGTGCTGCTGGAGCGCCAGTTTCGTTACCCGGTGGGCAAATCACTTCTGGAAATACCCGCTGGCGGTATTGATTCCGGTGAAAAACCTGTTGACTGCGTCCGCCGTGAGTTACAGGAGGAAATCGGCTATCTGCCCGGTAAAATAGAGAGGCTGGGCGGATTTTACTCCATCCCCGGCTATGGCACAGAGTATTTATACTGCTACCTGGCTACCGACCTCGTGCCCAGTCGCCTGGTGGCTGAAGATACTGAAGGTATTGAGATTGTCAGGGTGCCCCGAAACGAGATACCGAAACTTATCGCCTCAGGTGAAATCTGCGATGCTAAGAGCATCGCTGGGCTACTCACCTTTCTATTCGTAACAAAGGGGAAATAAGCCCGCTTTAGCGGCCGCTATGACACCTTGCGACATCGTTTAGCAACCCATTTTGTCATTCTGAGCCCTATGGGCGAAGAATCCCTTTTAGACTCTTCATTCCGCCCAGAGTGACATTTTTCAGTAGTTAATAAAGGCTCTCCACTGCACCATTTGACAACAAGGCGTTTAATGCCTAAACTTGATTATGGGGGTAATAGAAATGGCAACGAAAGCAAGGCTTGGTCTTTACCTTGAAGACGAGGAGATCAAGAGGCAGATTAAGGTAGCTGCCGCCAAGCGGTGAATGACGGCGACCGACTACTGCGCCCGGGCTATCGAAGAGCGTCTTATCAAGGATGGGGAGAGGAAAGCTGAGGGTGGGAGTAAGAACAAGATGTCTTTGTTATCTCGAATGGATGAGCTCAGGCAGGAGATAGGCCTCATTGGCATACCCACCGCAGAACTTGTTGAGGAAGGCCGACGGAGATAGGAAGTATGCTATAAGAAGCAGGGCTGGTAGTTGTAGATGCCTCGGTAGTTCTGAAATGGCAGCTTGATGATGAAGAATATATCCCGCAAGCCACTGCTCTGAGAAATGATTTCTATGCTCAAGGAGCTATCAAAGCTATAGCTCCGCATCTGCTCATATACGAAGTGGCAAACGAAGTTCTCACCGCTACCAGAAGGAAAAGATTGACTTCAGATAAAGCACTGGAGGTTATGGATAACCTCATGAAGCTAAGGGTAGAGTTGAAAGAAGTAGAGCCAGCGAGAGTTTTGGAATTAGCCTTAGAGCACAATCTGGCTGCCTACGATGCTGCTTATCTTGCCCTGGCTGAAAGCGAAGGTTGCGAGCTCTGGACTGGGGACAGACCATTT
>CAZILT010000054.1:0-5456 GCA_964540185.1 uncultured Dehalococcoidales bacterium | reverse complement strand
ACAGGATAAGAAGTATCGCTGTCAAACTCGGTGGAGTTAACATCCTGGCTGTGGAATACATGGCGGCCGAACTCAATGACCATGGTTTGCATCCCCAGGCATAAGCCGAAGTAGGGAATCTTTTTTTCTCTGGCGAATTTGGCTGCTTCTATCATCCCTTCAATTCCACGGTAGCCGAAGCCGCCGGGGACGATTATTCCTTGAACTTGCCTGAGCTTATCATTATAGTCATCCTGCGATTCCTCTGAACTGAGCCACTCTATATTTACCTGGCGATTATGAGCCAGTGCTGCGTGACATAACGCTTCACGCACCGAGTAGTAAGCATCCCGGAGTTCCACATATTTTCCTACCAGTCCAATGGTCACTGGTTCTTTAGGAGATTTTAGTCTGTTCACCATGTCACGCCAGTCATCCAAGTTGCTTTTCACCGCTTTTAACCCCAGGCGTTTAACTATGAAATCTCCCAGTCCGTGCTCCTCTAGCTGCAGGGGCACTTCATAGATAGTCTCGCCGGTAACCAGGGGAATCACTGCCTCTCTATCAACATCACAGAATAGTGATATCTTGTCCTTTATTCCCTCGGACACCTCCTTATCGCTGCGACATAAGATAACATCAGGCTGGATACCAATGCGTCTCAGTTCGTTAACGCTATGTTGTGTGGGCTTAGTCTTTATCTCATCAGTGGCAGTGAGATAAGGTAAAAAGGTGACATGAATGTATAACACGTTGTCTCTGCCTTCGTCTTTCCTCATTTGTCTTATAGCCTCGAGGAAGGGCTGTCCTTCGATATCGCCTACTGTGCCACCAACCTCAGCTATGATTACATCAGCTCCAGAAATCTCAGCTACTTGTCTGATGCGCCTCTTTATCTCCGTGGTGACATGTGGGACTACCTGAATAGTACCCCCCAAAAAATCTCCTCTTCTTTCCTGGGAGATGACTGAGGAATATATCTGGCCTGAAGTAACATTAGAGGCCTGAGTTAAATCAATCCCGATGAATCTTTCATAGTGTCCTAAATCCAGGTCAGTTTCAGCACCGTCTTGAGTAACGAATACCTCACCATGTTGGTAAGGGGACATTGTTCCTGGGTCAACATTAAGGTAAGGGTCGAGTTTCTGCACCGAGACAGAAATAGAACGACTTTTCAGTATTCTGCCAATAGAAGCTACCGAAATTCCTTTGCCAACGGAACTCACTACACCACCGGTAACAAAAATATACTTAGTCATACTTTAGTGTAGGTATAACAAAACTAGAGTGGCTATTTTCACAATTGGGAGGCAAAGCTTAAGTTTATTCTATTGTAAAAAGCCAAGGTGGGATTGTCAAGTACAGTGTTTGCGTCATTTCCATAACTGTGGTAAAATAACCTAAGCCTTTAAATCAGTCCAGTGAGGCTGGTAAGGGGATTATGTTAGCACAAAGTCCAATAAGAGCCCTAAGTGAAGCCTCTTGCCAGTTTGAAGGCAGGAGGTTTTTTTAATGCCTGAAAAAGTCCTCATGACCTCAGAGGACATCAGCCGGGCTCTGGCTCGCATTACTCATGAGATCATAGAGAGAAACAAGGGTGCCGAAGATATCGTGCTCATAGGTCTGTGGACTCGAGGGGTGCCCTTAGCTCAACGTTTGGCTTCTATAGTCCAGAGCTTTGAGGGAGGCTCTCCCCCTGTTGGTGCTTTAGATATTGGCCTTTATCGCGATGATATTCCCTCTCGGGAATTAGGGGTGCTGATTCAGGGCACCGATATTCCTGCTGACATCACCGACAAAAAAGTAATCCTGGTTGACGATGTTCTCTATACCGGGCGCAGTATCCGAGCAGCCATGGATGCTCTGATGGATTTAGGTCGTCCTGAATCTATTCAATTGGCTGTACTCATCGACCGTGGCCATCGAGAGCTTCCTATTAGAGCTGATTACGTGGGTAAGAATATACCAAGCTCTAGAGAGGAAGTGATAAGGGTCCGAATGAAGGAAGCTGATGGCATGGATAAGGTGACAATAAAAGAAAATCAAAGTGTAAAAAGCAAAAGGTAAAGGTAACCTTGAGATTTTATTTTTAATGTTTGGGTTTTTAAGATGAGTCTGGCGAATAGAAGCTTGGTGACTCTAGATGACTTATCCAATGGGGAAATCGAGGCATTGTTTTCCCTGGCGGATGAAATGGCGGGTTCAATAAGTGGCCAGTCTGATGTATGCCAGGGAAAGATTATGGCGAGCCTGTTTTTTGAGCCAAGTACCAGGACGCGTCTGTCTTTTGAGACTGCGATGCATAGGCTCGGGGGTCAGGTCATAAGCGCGGTCGATATAGGTGCAACCTCTTTGGCCAAAGGTGAAAGCATTGCTGATATGGCGAGGGTGGTCGGGAGTTATGCCGATATCATTGTGATTAGGCACCCGTGGGAGGGGGCTGCTAGGGTAGTTGCTGATTATGCTGGCATCCCGGTAATAAATGCCGGCGATGGGGGTCATGAACATCCAACCCAGACGTTATGCGATCTTTACACTATTAAGAAGGAGCGGCAGACCATTAAGGGCCTGAGGATTGCCTTATTGGGGGATCTAAAGCATGGGCGAACGGTACATTCCCTAACTTGTGCACTGGCCAGGTTTGGCGCAACTATCCTTTTCCGTCCCGTCCCGGGGCTTGAGATACCTGAGCATGTTTTGAGAAAACTAACTACAGAATGTAAGGGGGAGCTGATAAGGTATGATGCCCTAAACCATGCAGTTAAGGAAAGGTTCTTACCCTTAGATGCTATATACATAACCCCCACTGGCCCACATCAACTTGCAATGATGCCTGATATTAGCATTCAAGTTGAGCTGCAGGCGGGGATTGATGCTCTATATGTCACCAGGCTTCAGAAGGAAAGATATGTACCCGAAACAGAAGGGAAAGGAGTGAGGGAAGGCTACGTGGTGGACAAGGAACTCCTCAAGGGCAAGGAGTTTGAGAAAACGATTGTTATGCACCCGCTGCCACGCGTTGATGAATTGGCTTATGAGGTAGATGCTGATCCCAGAAGCATGTATTTCAAGCAAGCTGCTCGTGGTGTGCCTGTCAGAATGGCGCTTATAGCCCTCTTACTAGAGGCTAAGGAAGTTACAATTTCTGAAAGGGGTGACTCCTTCGTTCGGAAGACAGACTACCCTATTTACCAGCGGGATTCTGGGGTCAGGTGCCCAAATCCAAAGTGTGTATCAAACCAGGAAACAGAAATGAGGTACATAAAACCCAGGTTCGCGATAGTGAACCTCAAGCCTTTAATATTGAGATGTATCTATTGCGAACATGAATTTAGCCCTCAATATATTGCCAGCTCTGATTGGCATGAAGGGAAGTTGGAAAATAAGAAGTACCATAGCGCTGATAGTCATTTGCTTCGAAGGATCAAGCCGGAGAATCTGATTATTTTTGATTCAAAAGATGAAGCTGAAATTCAGGGATTCAAGCCCAGCAGCTATGTCAAATGATGAATAGTAAAGCTACTTACTTGCTGATCCACGGTGGCCGCCTGATTGACCCCAGTCAGGGCATAGACTATGTTGGTGATTTGCTCGTTGATGAGGGCAAGATTGTGCAGTTAGGAGGCACTGTCATCCTGAGTGAAGCGAAGCAACCTGTAATAATCGATGCCAGCGGGCTGGTTGTTTGTCCTGGCTTTGTTGACCTTCACTGTCATCTGAGAGAGCCAGGCTTTGAGGATAAGGAAACCATTGCCACGGGGACGAAAGCCGCTGCTATAGGTGGTTTTACTACTGTTTGTTGTATGGCGAACACGAATCCACCATTGGATAATCGTGAGGCCGTAGGTTATGTGAAACAGAAGGCTAGAGAAGAAGGTTTTGTGCATGTTCTTCCTATAGGGTGCATTACCAAAGGAAGGAAGGGCAAGGAAGTTTGCCACATGTCTGAGCTAGCTGGAGCTGGGGTAGTTGCCTTTAGTGACGATGGTGATTCAGTACCCAGTTCTCAGGTTATGCGGCGTGCCCTTGATTATAGCCGCACCCTGGGCCTACCGATTATCGAGCACTGTGAAGATAAAGAATTAAGCTATGGCGGCATCATAAATGAAGGTTGCCTATCTGCAAGGGAAGGTTTAAAGGGGATTCCAGCAGCCGCTGAGGAAGTCATGGTAGCCCGTGATTTAATTTTGGCAAAACTAACTGGGGCCAGGATTCATATTGCTCATGTGAGTACTTGTGGTTCTGTGGAACTCATACGCCGTGCCAAGGAAGAAGGAATTCCTGTCACTGCTGAGGTTACTCCCCATCACCTGACATTGACCGAAGAAAGAGTAATGGGTCGGCATGTTGCTGAGCAGTCATTACGAGTGAGGGGGCGACGAAACAATCTCACTCCTTTGGCTTATGATACCAATGCCAAGGTGAATCCCCCCCTGCGGACTGAAGACGACATAAAATGCTTGCTCGGGGGACTCAAAGATGGAGTAATTGATGCCATTGCTACTGACCACGCCCCACATACTTTTGGGGATAAGAATTGTGAGTTAGGGTTAGCTGCCTTTGGCATTAGTGGGCTTGAGACTGCCTTTGGCTGTCTCATGAGCTTAGTGCATAGGGGAGAGATAAGCTTGACCACATTGATTTCTAAGCTGACCTGTGAACCAGCGAGGATAATAGGTAAAGAGGGTGAAGTAGGTATCTTAAAGGTAGGAGCTCCGGCAGACATCACCATATTTGACCCTGATGGGGAATGGGTGGGGGATATCAGCCAGTTTGCCTCTAAGGGGAAGAATACTCCTTATGATGGTTACAGATTTAAGGGCAAGGTGATGGCAACTATAGTCAATGGCAAGATAGTCTATGTGGATGATTCACTGTCCTCTCCCTTTAAGGGAGAGGGTTAAGATGAGGGTGATGAGCGAAGCGGAGAATCTCATGGCTAGGAAAACGATTTTGGTTCTTGAGGATGGGTCAGTTTATGAAGGCTATTCCTTTGGTGCTGAGACCAGCACTTATGGTGAGGTGGTGTTCGATACCAGCATGACAGGCTACCAGGAGATGCTCACCGACCCTTCCTATGCTGGCCAAATTTTAGTCCCCACCTATCCTTTAATTGGCAATTATGGCATCAGACAAAGCGATTTTGAATCGAGGCAAATCCAGGTGAGAGGCTTTGCCGTTCGAGAATATTGCCTCCAACCAAGCCACCGGCAAAGCACCCGTGCCCTACATGAATTCTTTCTGGATAATGGCATACCTGGCATCAGCGGCATAGATACCCGTGCGCTGATGCGCCATATACGCTCGGCGGGCGCTATGATGGGAATCCTTACTTCAGAAAAGACGGCTGAGGAGGCATTAGAGGAACTTAAGGGCTTGCCTGATAATGACTCTGTCGATTTCGTTCACGGGGTTAGCACAGAAAAATCATATGAATGGCAGTCCAATGCACCTTTTACCACTAGCACTTCGCCTGG
>CAZILT010000053.1:0-1987 GCA_964540185.1 uncultured Dehalococcoidales bacterium | reverse complement strand
CACCCATATTCTGCTTTCTTCTCACAAAAACAGCTGGTCCACCAACGACTTTATGGTGGGCAGTACTGGACTTGAACCAGTGACCTCTTGCGTGTGAAGAAGGAAGCCGAAAACCGAGGGATGCTCCTTATTTGAAAGCAGGATGAATCTGCTTAAAATCTAAAATGCTGAACAAATCTTCCTTAGTAATATTTTCCCAGTTAATTTTTGTGGCTGTATCTCTGCCAAGCCGAGCATGGATAACCTCAATTTCTTCTACATTGCCATAATCATCTCGCATTGCAAACGTTCCATACATATCTACCCACTGGATATCATACCCACTCGTATAGAGAGTTTCCATGACATTTAGAACGTCAAGGCGTGCCCCGCCTTTAATGAAATCTTCTGAGAGGTTATCATTAATGGCAAAGTAAACGTCAACGTTGGCTCCATAACCAGCTTCAGCTATATCAATTTTTGCGACCTTGTCTATCCCTTCTCTATTACAGGAGCCTAATTCAGTTGTGACTAAGCTTTCAATAGAATCTCCTGTAGCTGCATTTGAAGGTTCAGTGGTCGATGAATCTCCTGAGGTAGCAGCTATGATTATGCTGATTCCGATTATTACACCTACGGCAATTAGGAGCTTCTTCTTCACTTCTCACCTCCATTTCTTCTATTATAGCCTGCAAAACGAATTTCATACAGGCGGCCGTTGAACTGGCATTTTCTGCACTCTCCCACTAGCTCTCCAAAGCTGATATTAAGTGCTTCGGATAAAGCCTGCAATGTATCGACTCTCGGGTTTTTGACCTTGCCCTGCATGAGTTGCGTGAGATACGCAGTACCCATGCCAGATGATTTAGCTAGTTGATACTTGCTCATGCGCTGTTCCTCTAGGAGTCTGTTTATGCGCTGAACAAGCGTCTCGTCAAACAAGGTCCAGGGGCATCTATCGATGCCATAAGGGCATAAATCAGTCATTAATATCACCATACCTTACTTTAGTCCTATAAAGGGAATGTTATTCTACTACACCATTTGCTAATTTGCAAATCGCATAATTTATTTAGTTATTTTATCCCAAAACCCCTTGACAAATCGCAACCCGTAGCGTAAAATACTTAGTTAGATAAGGAAATTAGACATGAGCTTAATTGAGGCAATGACTAAATATCAGCAGGCAAAAGGGTTGACGGATTCCGAGTTAGCGAGATTGATAGGTGTTCACCCGTCAACCTTGTGCCGTATCAAATCAGGACAACGAAAACCGAATCTCAAGTTCCTGTGGGCATTAAGGGAACATTGCCCGGGCTTAACCAATGCGGTTGATGATTACCTGGGGATAAAGCGACCGTTCTGGCTGAGGTTATTAGGGCGATGAACAAGACGCAGTTACGGCGACAAAGAGAGACCTGCCCGTTACTTCGTGGCAAGACAGAGAATGAGCAGAGGTTGACGTGCCTTAACTGCCCTATGCCTCGATGCTTCTATGAACTGCTAGAGGAGCAGAAGGGGAAGCTGGCCCTGAGTCAGTGGGGACAATTCGGGGGAGCGGTCATCATGCAACGCTACGGGGCATATTACATGACAGAGCTAGCGAAGCGTGGTGGGCGTCCTCGTAAAAGTTGGCAACTAGCGCCTATAGAACATACCTCGGTTTTAGCTTCAATAACACACAGGCGCAAGAAGCGGGTCAAGTCGAGACCTATACAAATAACAGAAGCCGGGACTAAGCAGTGTCGAGAGCTAGTCCCGGCTACGGGGGGGGGAGAAATGAAGCATCTAGTTTTTGCATTTGCAGGCAAGGTACATGGTTTGCAGGCATACATGGCTGTACTAATCAGGTGCCAGGGCGACATCAGCATAGGCGAGATCCTTAGTTGGAGGTGAAACATGAGTTATTGCCCATTCAAAATGGCTAATCCTACTCTGCCGCCTTCAGAGTGGAAATGTGAGAAAGACGGCTGTGCCTGGTGGGATGAGTATTGGGGTAAATGCTCAA
>CAZILT010000052.1:0-3305 GCA_964540185.1 uncultured Dehalococcoidales bacterium | reverse complement strand
GGTAATCTCCATCCTCACCTCTTTACACACTGAGCAAGGGATTACCCTGCTGATGGTAACTCATGACGCTAACATTGCTAATCACTGCCAGCGAATAATTCACCTCACGGATGGAGAGGTTGTTGCAGCGGAAAGCTCATGAAAAAGCAGTTTAACTTTTTAGCGACTGTCTGGGTTGGACTAAGCACTCACAAGTTGCGCAGCTTTTTGACTATGCTGGGAATCATTATCGGCGTAGCCTCCGTGATTACCCTGATGTCCATCGGCAAAGGGGCTACAGCACAAATTCTGGCTAATATCGAAAGCATGGGGTCAGACCTGGTTACCATCAGCCCCGGGGCGGGTATGTTTGGCGGCGTCAGGGGTGCTGGCGGCAGCACCCAAACCCTGACCAAGGAAGATGCGGAGGCAATAGCCGAGCAGGTCCCCTACATAAGTGCCGTGGCACCTTCTTTCTCAAGCAATCTCCAGTTGGTCGTCGGTGGTGAGAATATGAATGCCCAGGTCACCGGGGTGACCCCGGAGTATTGGGAGGTACAGAATTTGGAGATTTCCAATGGTGCCTTCTTCACTGAATATGATTATCAGCGCGGTGTGAAGGTAGCTGTGCTCGGCTCCAATGTAAAAGAGACGCTCTTTGGAGAGGCTGACCCCATCGGGCAACAGATGCGAATGGGCACTAATATTGTCCGTGTCATCGGCGTTCTGGAGAGCAAGGGAGGAATGATGGGCTCGCCTGATGATGCTGTCCTCATCCCGCTGTCCGCCCTGCAGCAGATGGTCGCCCAGACGCGCACTGCCCAGGGAGAGCGCGTGGTATCGTCTATATCGCTGACGGTAAGCGACGAGGGACAGGCTGATTACGTTATTGAGGAAATCACCAGCCTGCTCCGCGACCGACACCGGCTTGGACCCGGTGTGGATGACGACTTCAACATTATGTCCATGGAGGAAATAGCCAGTATGCTCTCGGAAGTGACAGGCACGCTGACTCTTCTTTTAGGCGCTATAGCCGCCATTGCTCTGCTGGTGGGAGGTATCGGCGTGATGAACATCATGCTGGTGTCGGTGCTGGAGAGAACCAGGGAGATAGGCATTCGCAAGGCGCTGGGTGCCAGGGAGCGGGATATATGGATGCAATTTCTCACTGAAGCAGCCTCACTGACATTTGCCGGTGGTATCATTGGCGTTATAGTAGGCTGGGTGGTATCCTTTTTTGTAGACCACTCAGGACTAATGACAACCGTGGTCAGTGCTGATGTAGTCGTCCTTGCCGTTTCCGTGTCGATTGGCATTGGTCTATTCTTTGGATTTTCCCCCGCCTGGCAGGCCTCCCGACTTAATCCTGTTGAAGCACTGAGGTCTGAGTAGGGGCGTAGCTCACCGGTTTTCCACCATTCTTATCATTGAGCGTTGGCGGATAGCAGAGTAAACAGCCAACTAACTCATTTTATGGTTAATATTATTATCTATTGGGTAGCGCATACCGGATTTGTTACTAGATGTCTCAAATAGTGGTTTTACGTTCAAACTAGAACTTTTGTGTTAGTTAGCCAAACCCTGTTTTGTACGTAAAATACTAACTGGTAACAACCTGTTTCGTTTCGTCTGTTAGCAAATTATTAGCAAAAGTCTAGCTTCAGTTTGAACGTGAGTTCATAACATGCTTAGCCGTCGCCGACTGCACTTAATGATGTACTGTTTAGTTTTGGTAAGAGACTAATTCAAGCTTTTTCTACTTAGCATTCATAATGGTTCATATTGACGTTTTATGCTATAATAGTCAGGAGTAACCCGATAATCATGGCAAAAAACATAAGAACTCTCGGTGATGCAGGAAGCACTCTTCTGACGGAATTAACCCGTCAGGGGAAGCGTCTTTTTACCTTCGATGCTGCCGCTGAAATCTACGGCAATAGTAATAGCGGATTACGTGAACTGCTGTCTACACTAGTCGAGCGACGATGGCTTCAGCGTATGGAGAAGGGGAAGTACCTCATATTACCCTTTGAAGCGGGACGGGAAGGTGAGTGGACTGAACATGAATTCATAATCGCTTCCTATCTTATCAACCCCTACTATATTGGATTCCGTACTGCCCTTAATTATTATGGCTATACGGAACAAGTTAGTCGGGCTGTTTTCATAGCGTCAACTCGTCGCAAGTCAAAACCAGCTCTGGAGATTTCTGGAGTAACTTATCGCTTCATTTATATAGCCAAGCGCAAGTTCTTTGGCGCTACGGAAGTGACTCTGGACGGATACCGAGTAAATATCTCGGAGCGGGAGAAGACAATTGTGGACTGCCTTGACCGACTGGTGTATTGCGGCGGCGTAGTAGAGGTGGCTAAGGCCCTCTGGTATGGCCGTGACGAATTCGACTTTGTCAAAATGACCGAGTACGCCCGGAAAAGTGGAAACCGGGCGGTAAGCCAACGCTTGGGTTATCTTCTGGAATTGCTCAGACCGGGAACAGGTGAGACGATTGCTTTTCTCCGTGAAAGCATCAGCAATAGCTATGCTCCCCTTGATACTCTGGCGACTCGTAAGGGACAGTATGTCGAACGGTGGAAAGTCCTGGTGAATGTTCCGGAGGATGAACTCCTGCAATGGAAGGAGCACTAATGCTATCCAAGGCAGAGTTACAGAGATTGGCCAATCGACAGAAAATAGCTTTAGGCATATTAGAAAAGGACTATGTGCTTACTGAGATACTAAAAGCCCTGTCGCAAGTACCGAGGCTAAATGAGGCTTTCGTGTTTAAAGGTGGCACCGCTCTACGTAAAGTCTATTTCTCACACTGGCGCTACTCCGAAGACTTGGACTTCACCGTCAAACATGACATGGCGAAAGAAGAGTTAAGAAACAATCTCGACACATGGTATCATCAGGTTGAAGGTGAATCCCAGATACGGCTTACTACCAGACAGCTTCACAAGACAGACGGCTATGCTCGTATTCGAACTCAATTCTTGGGTCCCCTGTCCTACCCGGGCATGGTCTACGTGGACTTGAGCTTTGACGAACTATTATGCCTTGAGCCTGAATATCGGAGAGTGTTAACTGCCCCCTTTACCGATGAGCAACGAAGGGTGCTAGTCTATCCTTTGGAAGAATTACTTGCCGAGAAGATGCGAAGCTTGCTTGAAAGGGGTAAGTCCAGGGACTACTATGATGTATGGAGACTCCTAAAAGAGCACACGTCTCAATTGAATCTTGAGCTTTTGGGTAAAGTACTATCTGACAAGTTGGCACATAAGAGTCTGCACTTACATTCTATGAGCGACTTACTTCCCAAGGAACCC
>CAZILT010000051.1:0-3321 GCA_964540185.1 uncultured Dehalococcoidales bacterium | reverse complement strand
AAGGTTCTGTATATCGATACCATCAAGTCTCTTACCCCGCAGACCGAATGCTGTATCATCAATTCCTGGTTCTATGAAGATGATGAGAGGACTATGAACCAAACGCCCTGACTGAACAAGCCTACCTTAACAATAAAAAGAGGTTCGAAGAGGTGGATGTGGATGACCTGAAGCGGTTGAACCCTGAGCTTAATATAATCCATTTTATAGTTGACACCCGGCACGATTTGCCTGAAGATTGGTACATCGTCGGCAGGGAGAAGCGATAAGCTTTCCCTCTTGTCACCCTGAGCGTAGCGAAGGGTCTGAGATTCTTCGGTCGCTTTGCTCCCTCAGAATGACAGAAGGCGAAGGGCTCAGAATGACAGAGAGAGGGGCTCAGAATGACAGAAGGCGAAGGGCTCAGGATAGCAGAGAGAGGGGGGGGCAATAATTAAGAGGTGAAGCGTTAAACAGATTGAAATGAAAATAGATTTACACATCCATACCAAGACCTGCTCGGATGGCAATCTCCCTATCGAACAGGTTTTTCAGGAAGCACGAAAGAGGAATATCGATTTAATGTCCACAACTGACCATGATTCTATAGACTGTCAGGAAAGAGCTATGGCTCTGGCAAGAGAGTATGACATATCCTACATCACCGGGGTAGAGTTAAATGTGACCTTCTATCATCCTGATAAGGATAAAGCTGTTTCCCTGGATTTCCTGGGATATAAATATGATATTGGCAATCGAGAGCTAAAGAGCAAGCTTCAATTGATAAAAGAACATCGGGAAAGGAGGGCACGTCAAATTCTGGAGAGGCTGAATATTGAGTTCGATAAAGAGGGTATTGATAGATTTACCGAGCAAGACCTCAAGAGTATCCAAGCCAGTGTCGATGGTGTATTCGGGCGACCCCATATAGCGAACTACTTGATACAAAAGGGGATTGTGCAGAATATGCAACAAGCCTTCGATAAGTATTTGGTCAAGTGTGATGTCCCCAAGTATCCTCTTTCCCTGGCTGAAGCATCAATGTTAATCAGGAACGCCGGCGGCATATTGGTACATGCACACCCCAATGACCCCAATGGAACATCCTTAGTAAGCATAACGCCTGATTTGGACGAACAAACAAGGGTAACAGAGGAATATATGCTAGAATACATCGATGGTATCGAGTGCTGGCATTCAAGACACGACGAGAAAACCACGGCACATTATATCGAGTTTGCTAGAGGGCATGGTTTGGTGATGACTGGAGGCAGTGATTGTCATCAAGCCCCGATTCTTATGGGCACGTTAGATATACCTGATTGGGTTGCTGCGCAGTTCAGGTGATAGGAAAGTGGAGTTCTCTCCAGCTAATAGATAAGAATACCCTCACCTTATTCCTCTCCCTTGAAGGGAGAGGCTAGGTGAGGCTGAAGGAGTAAACTTTGCAAATGAAAAACTATGATATAAAAGACACCTCCTTAGTTGAGGATGGCAGGCTTCGCGTTGACTGGGCTGGCAGGGAAATGCCAGTAACCAAAATAATAAAACAGAGGTTTGCCAAAGAGAAACCCCTCTTGGGAATCCGTATTTCTGCCTGCCTGCATATCACCACAGAAACAGCCAACCTGGCGCTAACTCTAAGGGAGGGTGGCGCTGACCTAATTCTCTGTGCCTCTAATCCTTTAAGCACCCAGGATGATGTAGCTGCTGCCTTGGTTGATTATGGCATTCCGGTCAATGCTATAAGGGGTGAGGATAACGAAACTTACTATAAACATATCATTACTGCCCTGGAACATAAGCCACAGATTACCATGGATGATGGTGCTGACTTGGTTTCCACCCTTCATAAGGAATACACTGAACTTGCTGGGGTGGTGATTGGGGGCACTGAGGAGACTACTACCGGTGTTATCAGGTTGAGAAATATAGCCAGAGCAGGAAGATTGAGCTACCCCATTATTGCTGTAAATGATGCTCAAACCAAACATTTGTTTGATAATCGCTATGGTACAGGACAAAGCACCGTTGATGGCATCACCCGGGCTACCAATATACTATGGGCGGGAAGGAAGGTGGTTGTTTGTGGCTATGGCTGGTGTGGCAGGGGGATAGCCAAACGGGCTCAAGGAATGGGAGCGCAGGTTATAGTCACTGAAGTCAACCCTATTCCGGCATTGGAGGCTGCCATGGATGGCTATCAAGTGATGCCTTTAATCGAGGCATGCCATGTTGGAGAAGTTTTTATCACTTCTACAGGGGATGCAAGTGTTATTGATAGGGCTCACCTTATGCAGATGAAAGACGGGGCTATTGTGGCTAACAGTGGCCATTTCAACGTGGAAATAAACATTCCTGCACTGGAAGGATTAGCTAAATCAAAAAGGCGAGTGCGCCCGTTTGTTGATGAATATGAATTAAGCGATGGGCGACATATCTACCTGCTGGGCGAAGGCAGGCTCATTAATCTAGCGGCTGCTGAAGGGCATCCAGCCAGCGTTATGGATATGAGCTTTGCCAATCAGGCTTTGTGTGTAGAATATCTGGTCAAAATGAAAGGGAAGCTCAAGCCGGATGTCTATCCGGTGCCTGAGGATATTGATAAAGAGGTAGGTCGGCTGAAACTTGGCTCCATGAATATCGCCATCGATTCTTTAACCGAAGAGCAGAGGCAATATCTTGATAGCTGGGAGTTTGGAACATGACAAAGATGCCAAATAGCTTTAACCATTCAGCTTCATATTTAGCCACTTCGGAATCCGTCACCGAGGGGCATCCAGATAAGTTGTGTGACCAGATTTCCGATGCCATCCTTGATGCCATATTGGCGAAAGACCCATTTGCTCATGTTGCCTGTGAAGTCTCTGTCGCTATGGGGATGGTAACAGTAATGGGTGAGATTACCTGTGATTGCTATGTGGAAATTCCTGGCATTGTGCGCCGTGTACTCAAAGAAGCAGGCTATACACGACCTGAATATGGTTTTGATTATCGGACCTGTGGCGTCCTCGTCTCTATCAAGGAACAGTCAAGCGATATTGCTGATGGAGTCAGGCAATCCTTAGAAGTAAGAACAGGCGAGATGAGTAATGATTTGGATAAAACAGGCGCTGGTGACCAGGGAATGATGGTGGGCTTTGCTTGTAAAGAAACGCCTGAGTTTATGCCCTTGCCCATTTCTTTGGCACATAAATTGTGTTGTAAATTAGCTGAAGTAAGGAAAGACAAAACTATCCCTTATCTTCGTCCTGATGGCAAATCTCAGGTAACCGTTGAGTATAGTCATGGCATACCAAAGAGGATTGTTTGCCTTGTTCTTGGCGCTCAGCATGACCCTGT
>CAZILT010000050.1:0-12263 GCA_964540185.1 uncultured Dehalococcoidales bacterium | reverse complement strand
TAACATCTGCCAGATGGGTGAGCTCGCGATTTTGGTCATCTTCCTGATATAGCGCAAATTCCTCTCCGCCCTCAGTAGCCACCATCATTTGAGGTGTCTCTACCCTGGAATTGAAGTAATCAGCAAGCCTTTTTGCTACTTCACTTAACTGGTCTCTGTCTATCCCTGTATCCTCGCTTACCCGGTATCTATCGAAGCCATACTCGTAGAGGTGCACGCTGTTCACCCCCAGACGGACGGTGCTGGTAATAAGCAGCACGGAGAAACAAATTATGAACACCCAGTGAGCAACAGCCTTAGCAAATTTCAATTTTTACTCCTCGAATTTTTGGCATTAAAAAGGCAGTGCTGGAAATGCCGTGCTATAATTTTGAAAATGCCACAGAAGTTCACCCACCTCCATGTTCATACCGAGTATAGCTTGCTTGATGGCATGTGCCGCATTCCTCAGCTTATTGCCAGGACTAAAGAATTGGGCATGGACAGCCTTGCTATCACCGACCATGGTGCGATGTATGGTGTTATCGATTTTTATGTGGCGGCTAAGGAAGCCGGTATAAAGCCAATTATTGGCTGTGAAGTTTATGTAGCTCAAGCCGATTGCCATAGACGGGACCCTAAATATAAGAATCCATATCATCTTACTCTATTGGCCAAGAATACAACAGGATACCATAATTTGATCCAATTAGTTAGCAAAGGTTACATTGAAGGATTTTATTATAAGCCTAGAGTGGATAAGGAACTGTTAAAACTTCATCATGATGGACTTATTGCCCTTTCTGGCTGCGCTAATGGGGAATTAGGGCGACTTATTCTGGAAGGGCGGCTTGAAGAAGCTGCCAGAGCAGCTTCTTGGTATAAAGAAACCTTCGATGATTACTACCTGGAGATTCAAAGATACCCAATTCCTGAACTGGAGCAGATTAATAAGGGGCTTATTCCTCTATCTGGCAAGCTTGATATACCATTGGTGGCCACTGGTGACGTCCATTACATTAATAAAAAAGACGCCCCTGCTCATGAACTCCTGCTATGCATACAGACCAATACTTCTATACATGATGAGAAGAGGCTGAAGATGGCAGGTGATTTCTTCTACCTGAAAAGCCCTGAAGAGATGGAGCAGCTCTTCGGTGATCTGCCTCAGGCCATCGATAATACTCAATGCATTGCTGATATGTGCCAGCTAGAGTTGGATTTTACTAGCCTTCATCTGCCACAAGTAACGCTGCCTCAGGGCAAGGCAGCCGATGATCTCTTGGCTGAGCTTTGCTGGCAGGGGCTGGAGAAGCATTACCCAAAGCCGAGCCCTGAGGTCAAGGGACGTCTTAGCTACGAGCTTGATGTTATTCAAAAAACAAGGTTTGCTGATTATTTTCTCGTCGTGTGGGATATTACCTCCTTTACCCGAAGCCAGAATATTCACTTTGGTGTTCGAGGGAGTGCTGCTGCCAGCGTGGCTCTTTACTGTCTGGGCATTACTGATATCAACCCGCTGGCTTATAACCTTGTCTTTGAGCGCTTTCTTAATATTGAGCGTCGGGAAATGCCAGATATCGATCTTGATTTTCAGGATGACCGCCGTGATGAAGTTTTAGCCTATGTCAACCAGAAATATGGCGCTGACCATGTAGCTCAAATCATAACCTTCGGCACTCTAGGAGCCAGGGCAGCGTTAAGAGATACTGGACGAGCTTTGGGTATGCCTTATGCTCAAGTTGACCGCATAGCCAGACTTATCCCGCCTGAGCTAACCATAACCTTGAGTGGAGCCCTGGAAGAGAGCAAGGAACTTAATGATATTTACTGTCAAGATGAGACAGTGCGCAACTTGATTGATTCAGCCAGGAAGGTGGAAGGGCTCGTCAGGCACGCCAGCACTCACGCTGCTGGTGTCGTTATATCACATGACCCATTAACTGAATACGTGCCTCTTCAACCGGTAGCTAAAGGAAATCAGCACGCCGTTGTGACTCAGTTCCATATGGAAAATATCGCGCGCCTGGGACTTCTAAAGATGGATTTCCTGGGATTGTCTAACTTGACCATTTTAGCCAAAGCCACGGAGATTATCGAACAAAGTTGCGGGAGCTCTATAGATTTGCAGAGTATCCCCCTTGATGATAGCAAGACTTTCAAGCTGCTTGCCTCAGGGGAAACTAAGGGCATCTTTCAACTAGAGAGCAGCGGCATGCGCCGCTACATAGAGGAACTCAAGCCCACTAATTTCAGCGAGATTGCTGCTATGGTAGCGCTTTACCGCCCGGGGCCGATGGAACAAATTACCACTTTCATAAAAGCTAAGCAAGGAGTTATTCCAGTTCATTACCCCCATCCCGCGCTGGAGGAAATTCTGAGGGAAACCTACGGGATCATCGTGTTTCAGGAACAGGTATTGTTTATCGCTCAGGCTCTGGCTGGCTACAGCCTGGGACAGGCTGACATCTTTCGCAAAGCTATGGGCAAGAAAATACCAAAGGTGATGAAGAAGGAGAAGAAGAACTTTGTTGCCGGAGCTAATGAGAAAAGCATATCAACAGAATTAGCCGAAGAGGTTTTTTCCTTAATTGAGCCCTTTGCCGGCTATGCCTTTAATAAAGCTCATAGTGTGAGCTATGCCCTCATTGCTTATCGCGGAGCCTATCTTAAGGCAAACTATCCCACTGAATATATGACTGCCTTCCTCAATACTTATCGGGATAATATGGATAAGGTTCGCTCGGCGGTAGCTGAATGCCGACGTCTGGGCATTCAGGTGCTTCCTCCAGATATTAATAGCAGTCAGGCTAACTTTGCTATTGAAAAGGAAGGTGGAAGTGGCACAGCCATCCGCTTTGGATTAGCTGCTATCAAGAATGTGGGCTCTTTACCTATTGAATGTATCTTATCTGCCCGCAGTCAAGGTGCCGTTTTTGGCTCCATAGAGGACTTCTGCCACCGAGTTGATTTGCGTGGCATTAATAGAAAGGTGCTGGAGAGCTTGATTAAAGCTGGTGTTTTTGACTCCCTGAGTAGCCGCGGGGTGCTTCTTAAATCAATTAGCCAGGTTATCTCCTTAGCTCAGATGGAGCAACGAATGAAAGAGTCAGGACAAGGTAGCATGTTTGGTTTGTGGACCCAGACCTCTCCTGCTTTTGGGCTCGAGGAAGCTGAGGAGGTATCCATCAGGCAGAAACTAAGGTGGGAACGGGAATTGCTAGGCGTTTATTTCTCCTCGTCTCTTCTTGATTCCCTTGCTTCTGAGCTGCCTACCTATTATAAGCTTGAAGGGTTCGTTTCCTGCGGTGAAATCAGCGCTGATATGACTGATGAAACTGTGGTAACCGCTGGCATGGTAGCCTCAGTACGTCAGGCTTATACTCGAGATAGGCGTTCCTTTGTTATTGCCGCTATCGAAGATTTGAACGGCAGTATAGAAGTTACCGTCTGGCCAGAGCTTTATGAGAGCACCAGAGGGCTGTGGCAGGAGGGCAATATCCTTATAGTCAACGGGTTGGTGAAGATGAGGGACAGCAGGGCACAGTTAAATTGCCAGCAGGTGCGGCGCTATCAACATATTAAGCAAGAAAGTGGAGAGCCAATCGGGCAAGATCAACGTCAGCTTATGATAAACCTCCACCAGACAGATAATGCTGAGAAGGATGTTGAATGTCTGCGTGAAGTCATTGCTATCCTGCGGAATTACCCCGGGCAGGATAGGGTTTGCCTTACTATCACGGGAGGGGATGAACCAACCAACCTGGAAATGCCCAAGCTAACTGTAGACTATTGCCCTGAACTGGTAAGAGAATTGAGTGATATATTAGGCAAGGGCAAATTGAGGATTACACAGCGCCTTATGTAGCGGTAGCCTCAATTTCCAGCAGACGTCGTTTCCACAATGCGCCGCCGCCGAATCCACCAAGGCTGCCATCGCTACAGATTACGCGATGGCAAGGGATTATTATGGGCAAAGGATTCTTAGCTAGGGCTCGTCCTGTGGCTCTGGCTGCTTTAGGCATGCCCAGCTCGCCGGCAACCCAGGCATAACTCCTTGTCTCACCATGGGGAATAGACTGAGTCACCCTCCATACATCTCTCTGGAAGGAGCTGGTCCAGGATAAATCTAACCTGTCAGGAAAAGTAACAGGCTTGCCGTTCAAATAATGTTTTATTCTTTGGGGGAGATCACCAAAATAATTGGTTTCAGCCTTGCTCGGCGTCTCGGAGTGGTAGCTCGAACCAAGGTTGGTAGAGAGACGTCGTGCTTGTTCTAGTGATGGCTGAGGTAAAATGAGCTTCCTCAACCCATCCTGTGAACCCATTAGCTCCATCCACCCCAGCGAAGTGTTAAAGATGAGATAGTTTAGTTTCAGCTTGTTACTCCATCTCTGGCTCGATTAGCCCGTAGTTGCCATCCTGGCGGCGGTATAGGACATTGAGCTTGCCAGTTTCAGCACTGACAAAAAGAAAGAAGTTATGCCCCAGAAGGTCCATTTGACTTATTGCCTCATCTCTAAGCATGGTTTGACCAGGAAATGCTTACTCTTTACTATCCTTTTAGGTGCTTCAAGCTCCTCCATCATTTCTGTTGCTTCTTGGCGAGCCAGCGAAACTCCTCTCCCCTTGTCATATAGCTTACCTTTATATTGTTCAATTCGATTGGTGAGCGCATCCGTAACCTTATCGAGGGCTGTGCGGATATTTTCAGCTTTCTCCTGAGCCCTGATTAAGGTGCCCTTGCTGTCCAGAGTAACCTGAACGGTAAATCTTTGCTCAGGCTGCTTTGCCCTTTTCCTAGAGATCTCTACCTTGCCTCTATCAATGGTAGGCAAGTAACGGCTTAATTTAACAATCTTTTTTTTGACCTGCTCTTGTAATGCTTTAGAGGGCTCCATATTTTTAGTAATGATTTGAAGATTCATACTCCCTCCTTATTTATAGATTTCTCTAGCTAGCGTTAAGCCCCACACCGAGATGGCACCCTTACCTTTGAGGGCTAAAGCACAGGCCCCCAATGTTGCTCCAGAAGTACATACATCGTCGATAAGGATAATCTGTTTACCATTTACCTCTTCATTCTGACATACGAAAGCACCGGTTACATTCTTCCACCGCTCCTCCACAGTTGCCGTTCTCACCTGAGGTTGCGCCTCTTTAACCCGGATAAGACAGTCTTCAATCACAGGTAGCTTTGAGAACTTGCCTAATTCCTGAGCCAGAAGGCTTGATTGATTATAACCTCGCTCCCTTAACCGCCGCGGGTGGAGAGGCACTGGAATAATAGCCTCACCAGGTAGAGGATTCGCCTCGAGATAATCAGCCAGTAGTTCAGCCAGGGAAGGAGAGATTGCCTTTAAGTTACGGTACTTTAGCTGGTGAATGGCTTTGCGCATCACTTCAGCAAACCGAAAAGGGGAGCGGATGCCATCGATTGCGCTTTGACTCTGGCAGCAACTGGGGCACAGAATACCGCTGGCCTGGGGCCTGCCACATTTAGGGCAAAGTGGCGGCAGCAACATTGGTAGTTTTCCACGGCAGTCGGAACAAAGAAAACTACCTACTTTCCCACAACCGACACAACGGCGTGGGAAGAAGGAATCAAGTATCAACTCAACTAGCCGATTCAGCAGAGACAAATCTACTGTTCTGGGGCTAATGTTCAGCGAGGGTGAGTGCGAAGCGCGCCGCTGAGAATAGGCTCATTCAGGTATACCTCACCGTTCCTGATTTTGATGTTGTAGCCACAGTCAGGGTTAGTGCATACCCATGCCTTGTAGTGAATTGGTGCCCCTTGACTACCGAAATCAGATAGGGGTACCAACACACCCGTGCCGCACTTTTGACATTTGGGGAACTCAATATTTTCCAATGGTTCCACCTCCCCTCCAAAAAGATTTGCTAAGCATACACCAAAAATGGCTCGCTGGCAAGCGAAATTTAGCTTTGATTTTAAAAATTCTTGACTTTTTACAACTTTTTTAAGCCTTTAGCCTCGCTACAAACTGGCAGGTATAGACGGCTCCCTCAGGCGTTAGTTGGCTTCTCATGAGGCTGATGGCGATAACATTAATGGGATAACTGGTTTCAACTCTGCTAGACACTACTAGCTCGCCAAGACTTTTTCTCTCTGCCGGTGACGCTCTTTCTTTGATGCGGGCTAGAGTTAGATGTGGCATAAAGGGTCGTTCCTCTCTAACAAAGCCCAAGAGAGCAAGTGCAGAATCGATATTCCGTTGTAAGCTCAGGAGCTTATCTAGTTCTCCTTTAATGCCCACCCAGATAATGCGCGGTTGTTTTAGATTGGGGAAACCCCCTAGCCCTAAAATCTCCAGATGGAAAGGAGAGGCTCCTTGGGTGGCTTCCTCCATAGCTTTTGCTACCTTAGTCACTTGATTAGAGGGGATATTACCCAAGAACTTCAAAGTTAAATGGATGCTTTCAGGATTCACCCATTTGATAAAGGGATGCTCATCTCTTTCCAGTTCGCTTCTTAGCTGCCCCAGCCCACTTTGAACATTCTGGGGCAGTTCGATAGCGATAAATGAACGGATTTGCTCGGGACCATGTAACACTTTCGCTCTTTTGTCCATTTTCACCCTCAGCTTAATCCTCGCTCTTCAGGTGGCGAGGGGCAATAGTTTGCGGTTAGTGTTCATTTTGTGTCTGAAAGAGGGACGATGCTTTTCTGTTACTTTTCCTTTTTCTTCTTTATCTCTCGTTGCTTAGGCTTTTTCACATTCTTTCTTCCCTTAGCTCCCATTTATTTCCTCCTCTCTGAGTATTACCGTTATGTGGGCTAACGCAATGAAGAGTGTTCTCCTTTAGCAGTAAATTTAATTCCATTAGCATCTAAACAATACCATTTTATCTGACAGTGTTCTACTTTCATAAGCGCCCAACAAAAGAACCCCTATAGCTAGAAATGATAATAATATTCGCTTCATTTTAACCTGCTCTTTTTTGCTATTGCTTGTTTCCTCCGAGGTCATTTATTAAGGGAAGTTTGAAAGGGCTTTGCTTCCTCCAACGGTAGATAACAATTTTAGGGCATTGCCCCCTAAGATTTTGGCTTTATTTTCCTTGGCAAGCTCGAGGGACTGGATTTGGCCAATTATCCTTTTCTGGGAAATAAGGGGATAATCGCTGCCAAAGAGTATTTTTTCACTGCCAATAATTTCGCTCACTTGTGGGAAAATCTGAGGTTGATAAAGGAAAACGGTGGCGGCGGTATCAAAGAAAACATTAGTCACCGCTTTAGCTACCTCAGGCATCAAGACATAAAAGGGCAAACCCCCCCCCCAATGGGCACAAACCAGCTTCAAATCGGGGAAGCTTAATATAAAGGGGTAGAGGACATCGGGAGTAATGCTGCCTTTGCCGATATATTGATGCCCTACAGGCTCAGATGAATGGGTTAAAAAAATCAAATTATGTTGTATCGCGGCATCAACTAGAGGCTTCATCATTGCTTCATCTGTAAGGTCAAATCCCTGTATATCAGGCCTCATTTCTCCAATTCCTCTGGCACCTGCCCCGGCACAGCGCTCCATCTCGACTAGAGCAGCATACCCATCCCTGGGTTGAATACTGCAAAAACCGACAAGTCTATCAGGGTAGCGTGATATGGAATCTAAGATGTAATCATTGGTTTCCACGCAAAGCTCATGGCTTACCCAGCCCATGTTGAGGGCAACAGATAAATCAACTCCAGCTTCATCCATGCTGGCAATTAACTCTTCAGCAGTTATCAGTCTGGCTTTCGGGTGAGAATAAAGCATTGAGAAGCAGAGGTCGCGTCTGACATATTCAGCACGTTTTTCTCTTACCCACGGAGGAAATATATGAGTGTGAAAATCTATAACCATCTGTGGCATTATAACTGAATCAAGCTAACCCCTCAATAAGGTGCGCCCATTCATTAATGGAAGAGACCGGGGTGATCTAGTTCAGATAGATGGGAGACACCTTAAAGTATAAGGGTATCTTCTACTGTAAGTCTGGAACAGTCACTAGACATACAGGCTGCTACTGGTTTAGAATTTAGCCCATAACCGATGCGGAAGCATATCGAAATAACCCATGAGGTTGCCCGGCAAGCTAATACATTTAATTTGTCTCTCGAGAAGCTTAAAGAAATGGCCAGGAGGCTGCGACGTCATGTAATCACCATGACAGCCACAGCAGGCAGCGGGCACCCTGGCGGTTCTTTATCAGCGGCTGATATTATCACCGCACTGTATTTCAAGGTTATGCGCCATAACCCGGAGAATCCACAGTGGCCAGACCGCGACCGATTCATATTGAGCAAAGGGCATGCCGCCCCAATCTTATATGCCGCTCTGGCTGAAAGTGGCTATCTTCCGGTGGAGGAGCTAGCTACACTGAGAAAGCTAGATAGCCGACTTCAAGGGCATACTGACAGGAATCTTACTCCCGGGGTAGAGATGTCAGCCGGCTCTTTAGGTATGGGTTTATCTTTTAGCATCGGTGTTGCTCTGGCTGCCAGGCTTGACCATCGTGATTATAGAACCTACGTTCTCCTTAGTGATGGGGAATGTGATGAAGGAGAAACCTGGGAAGCGGCTTTATCCGCAGCACATTTCAAGGTGGATAACCTAACTGCAATTGTAGATTGTAATAGAATTCAGCTCAGTGGCTGGACTAAAGACATTATGATCCTTGAGCCTTTAAACCAGAAATGGCGGGCCTTTGGCTGGCATACCATTGATATAGATGGCCATGACTTTAATCAAATCCTGGCTGCCTTCCAGGAAGCTGAAGGGATAAAAAATAAGCCCTCTGTCATCATTGCCCGCACCATTAAAGGCAAAGGTGTTAGCTTTATGGAAAACAACGTGAAATTCCATGGCAAGGCGCCTACGCCAGAAGAGGCTGAAATGGCGCTAAAGGAGTTAGAATAGCTTGTCATTGCGAGCGCAGCGAAGCAATCTCATAGTAGAAGTATCCACCCGGGAAACCTATGGCAAAACTCTGGTAGAGCTGGGCAAGGAGAACAAAGATATTATCGTCCTTGATGCTGATTTGTCGCCCTCAACAATGACTCACTTTTTTGCCCGGGAGTTTCCTGACCGTTTCTTCGACTGCGGTTTGGAAGAGCAAAATATGATAGCGATAGCTGCCGGTTTGGCTGCTTCAGGGAAGACTGTTTTTGCCAGCACCTTCGCCATTTTCGCTTCATGCCGTTGCTTTGACCAGCTAAGGATGTGCCTTTCCCAGACAGGATTGAATGTCAAAGTCGTAGCTACTCACGGAGGTATCACTGTCGGTGAAGACGGTACCTCCCATCAAGCCATTGAGGACCTGGCCTTATATTGCTCCCTACCTGGTTTCACTATTGTTGTCCCGGCCGATGCCATAGAGGCTGCTGAGGCAGTGAAGCTAGCTGCAGCTACCTACGGGCCTTTCTATATCAGGCTGAGCCGCCCCAAAACACCGCTTGTCTATTCTGAAGGTTATCACTTTACCTTGGGTAAAGCAGTAACTATGAGGCAGGGCAAGGGTGCCACTATCATAGCCTTAGGTATTATGGTAGCTAAGGCTCTGGAAGCAGCAGATAGCTTGGCAAGGCAAGGAATAGATTGTCGTGTAATTAACATGCCTACACTCAAGCCCTTAGATGAAACAGCCATAGCTACTGCAGCCTCGGAGACAGGGGCTATTGTCGTTGCTGAAGAACATCTAGCTCAGGGCGGTTTAGGCAGCCGAGTCGCTCAGGTGGTAGCTAGAGAAAAACCGGTTCCTATGGAGTTTGTCAACCTTAAAGATGCCTACGCCCTATCAGGCAAAGCCGATGAGCTACTACAAAGGTATGGCCTCACTGCTAAAGATATCGGAGGGGCGGTACAGACAGTGATTAAGCGTAAACAATAGATACCAGAAATGAGATGGATGGAGTAGTCCACCACGTACCCCACTGGCAATAGCAGCGAGGTTAGCTGCTACCATGTTGAGATTAAACTCGCTGATGGCAAGCAAGCCCCTCCAGCTCATAGGCATCATATCTATTGCAGGCGCACCAGCGAACTCGGGATGAGCCTGGGGTGACATGCTCAATAAGTGCCAGTTTTTCTGGTTCTCAGAAAGGTAGTCTAAGATGGACTGCACCTCTGCCACTTCGTCCATGTTCTTGAATTCCCTTACGCAGCGTTCTAGGTCATGCCAGTCGTTGGCAATGTAGGTGAGGTAATCGGGATTGAAGTCGAAGTTACCCTTGACCCTCTGGAGTTGCTGTAAAGTTTTGGTAGGTGGGAGGTGATAAAAGATGTGAGCCCCCCAGCATCCTGATGGCTTGCCAGCAAGCTAATTTTAGGATTAAGGAGGTCTCTCAATGGAAAGAGTAGAAGAATTCAAGAAAACTCAGGGAAGTTTTAGACGGAGGTAGCTGGCTTATCATTGGCAAGTCTCCAAGGGCTACAGAGTCAGGCTGAGGAACGCATAATATGATAATATTTGCTTGCTATGGAGGGTAATATGGAATATGGATATGAAATTAACCAGTTAGCCAAAGAAGAGTCCTGGCGGATGTTCCGTATAATAGGTGAGTTGGTCGAAGGGTTCGATAAACTTTCAGGGGTAGAGCCAGCAGTAACTATATATGGTTCAGCCCGACTCCAGCCTGATAATGAGCTTTATACACAGACGGAAGAAATAGCGCGTCGTCTTGGAGAGATGGGCTTCTCAATCATAACTGGTGGTGGACCTGGCGTTATGGAGGCCGCTAATAAAGGTGCCCTTAGAGCTGGAGCTAAGTCAATTGGATTGAATATTGAGCTACCCGAGGAACAGGGCTGCAATGCCTACACCACAAAGTCGATAACATTCAGTCATTTCTTCGCTCGCAAAGTCATGCTGGTGAAGTATGCCATTGCCTTTATCATAATGCCTGGCGGATCAGGAACACTTGACGAGTTAACTGAAGTAATGACCCTGATGCAAACCCATAAGATAAAACCTTTCCCTGTGATACTGTTCAACAGCAACTACTGGAAAGGATTTCTTGACTGGCTGAGGAGCTCTGTCTTAGCCGGAGGATGTATCTCCGAAGAAGATTTTGATTTACTTAGAGTTTGCGATGAGCCTGATGCGGTAATTGAAGCAGTCCAGAGATGGTATGCAAAGCATGAGGTTGTTGGTAGAAAAGCCCTGGTCAGATAGCTGCTCTCCCACCAGATAATGCGCACCATAACTGCACCCCACTTTGCCTGGAGAATATCCGGCACCACCTGCTACTGCTAATCTAGGATAATCTCGTCCTGGTACTCTGGCACCGATATCTCCCAACCAGTTTTTTCCCCCAGAAAGTCAGCGAATTGCCAGGCAGTTTCTGCCTCTCCATGGACGATAAACAGATGCCTGGGCGGCTTGCGCAGAGCTGATAACCAGCGGAAAAGCTCATCTCTATCGGCATGGGCGGAAAAACCGTTTATCTGAGCCACCTTTGCCCTGACAGGATATTGCTGCCCTAGTATCCTCACCTCTTTGGCACCACCAATGATTTCCCTTCCCAGTGTGCCCCTTACCTGATATCCCACAAAGAGGATCGTGCTCTCCTGCCTGAAAATATTTTTGACCAGATGATACTTTATCCTCCCTCCAGTGCACATGCCAGAGCCAGCGATTATCATAGCAGAGCCGGTAATATAATTTATCGCCTTTGACTGATCTACTGTCCTGACCATGGTAAGGCCAGGGAAGTCGAAGGGCGATTTCCCATGGCGAATGAGTTCCATCATCTCCTTATCAAACAGTTCATGATGATGCTGGAACACCTCAGTGATGCTTACCGCCATAGGGCTATCGACGAAAACCACGAGGTGTGGTATATGGTCTTCCATCAGCAGTTCATTCAGGTAGTATAGGACTTCTTGGGACCTCTCGAGGGCAAAGCTTGGGATGAGTATATTCCCTCCAGCCTTTACAGTTGAGTTTATCAGTTCGGCAAATTCATCGCTGATAGTTCCCTGGCTCTCGTGTAGCCTATTGCCATAGGTGGACTCTACTAGCACATAATCCGCCTGATGGAAAAGGGTTGGGTCTTGTAGCATGGGCTTGTTCCAGCGCCCAACATCTCCAGAAAATAGAATCGTTCTTTTTTCTCCGTTCTGGCTTATCATAACCTTTATCATCGATGACCCGAGTATATGGCCAGCGTCGTAGAAAGTAGCTGCAGTTCCATCACCTATCTGGACTGGTTCTCCATAGTTGATAGGGGATAATAGGGGAAAGCAAGCCTGGGCATCATCTGTCGTGTACAGCGG
>CAZILT010000049.1:0-2205 GCA_964540185.1 uncultured Dehalococcoidales bacterium | reverse complement strand
TTGAATTTATAACCGACGGAGAAAGATTATGGATAAAGATGGAGCATTAGAATGCAATCCTTCTGTTATGCAGCGACCAACAATGATATACTCTGATGAATAGAAATGGCGAGAATAGATGATCGCGCCAGTGATGAGCTCCGCCCGGTACATATAGCGCTGAGCTATCAGAGCTTTGCAGAAGGCTCAGTTATGATAGAACTGGGGAAGACAAGGGTCCTGTGCTCTGTAAGCATGGAAGAAAGGGTGCCCCACTTTCTCAAGGGCAGCGGCCAGGGCTGGGTTACTGCTGAATATGCTATGCTGCCCCGCTCCACACTTACCCGCACGCCACGAGATAAAATAGGAGGAAGAAATCAGGAAATCCAGCGCCTTATTGGTCGCAGTTTAAGGGCAGCAACTAACTTGTCAATTCTGGGAGAGAGAACCTTCGTTGTTGACTGTGATGTGCTGCAAGCGGATGGTGGCACCAGAACTGCAGCCATCACCGGTGGATATGTCGCTTTACATCAAGCCTTCTACAACCTGAGGAAACAAGGCATTTTGCCATTTATGCCATCACACAGGATGATAGCAGCCACCAGCGTTGGCGTTGTAAATGGCGATATGCTGCTCGACCTGTGTTACGAAGAGGACTTTCGCGCGGAAGTCGATTTCAATGTGGTCATGACTGACAAAAACGAGTTTGTAGAAATTCAGGGAACTGCTGAAGGCAAGCCCTTCTCCAAAGAAACCACTGATTCGCTACTTTCTTTAGCCCAGGAGGGGATAGAAAAGCTGTTCAAGATTCAAAAGGAAACGCTGAGGGCCTTACACTAAGGGCGAACCTGCCCGGTGCCAAAAATAATCCACTTATAGCTGGTAATCTCCTTAAGTGCCATAGGACCTCGGGCATGAAATTTCTGAGTGCTTATGCCTATCTCGGCGCCTAAGCCAAACTGGGCGCCATCGGTGAAGCGAGTGCTGGCATTGGCATAGACACAGGCAGCATCCACCTCATTTAGAAACTTCATAACAGCTGAATAGTCCTCGGCAACAATGGCTTCAGAATGTCCCGAGCCATATTTTCCAATGTGCTCCAGGGCTTCATCCAGAGAATTAACCACTCTAATAGCTGCCCGCAGCGACAAGTATTCCTTGCCCCAATCTTCATCCACCGCCGGGACTAATTTCAAATCGACTAATTCCAAATCGGAGACAGGCTTGAGAATAGCCAAAGCCCGCTCATCACAATGCATTTCCACACCAGCCTTGACCCACTCCCGGGCAATAAGAGGCAGGTAAGTTTGAGCAACTTGGCTATGAACTAAAATGCAATCCAGCGCATTGCATACAGTGGGGCGCTGAACCTTGGCATTATAGGCTATGGCTACAGCTTTATTAAGGTCAGCAGATTTATCCACATAGGTATGGCAAACACCTATCCCGCCAGTGATCACCGGCATAGCGGCATTCTCCGAGATAAGCCTTATCAATCCAGGGCCACCACGGGGAATTATTAAGTCAATCACTCCCTTCATCTGGAGCATATGGTTGACCAGAGCTCGCTCTGTAGATTCAATAAATTGAATTGTTCCTTGCGGCACGCCAGCCTGGTAGCAAGCTTCCTGAGCTATATTAGCCAGCGCAGAATTGGAATTTATGGCTTCCTTCCCGCCACGAAGAATAATCGCATTGCCTGATTTAAGACACAGGCTTGAGATATCTATGGTTACATTGGGACGGCTTTCATATATAGCCCCGATAACGCCTAGGGGAACCCTTTTCTTGCCTATCTGCAAACCATTAGGCAACGTGCGCATCTCAAACATCTCGCCTACGGGGTCAGGCAAGGCAGCCACCGTTTTCACATCCTGGGACATAGATTCCAGGCGGCTTGACGATAGCATCAGCCTGTCGAGCATGGCCTCGCCCATCCCCGAGGCTTCAGCTTCTTCGTAGTCAACCTTATTAGCAGCTAGAATTTCATCCTGCTTATCAATAAGGGCTTCGGCAACATTAAGCAAAGCTTTATTCTTGACTTCAGTGGAAAGGAAAGCCAGCTTTCTCGAAGCTGCCCTGGCAGCCTTAGCCTTTTCTTCTAGCTCACCAACTGCCGATTGCATTTCCCCTCCTCATCTGTATATCTCTTTCTTTAGTCGCTCCTTCAGCCAGTCATCAGCTAATAGTAACATTTCACCCGATTTTGAGCCACCAGCTATCCAT
>CAZILT010000048.1:0-7711 GCA_964540185.1 uncultured Dehalococcoidales bacterium | reverse complement strand
CTGGTGGCTCGTGTTAGATTAAAGCCATGGTATGGAGGGGTATATCCTCATGAAGAAACATTCTCCAAAGCTAAGCAAGACCGCTTAGAGTTAATGCGTTCTTGCCAGGCTAATTTCAGTTCTATCCTTGCTCTATATCAGGACTTGGAAGGAAAGATTGCCAGGATATTGGCTGAGATGTCACAAGGTAAGCCGGTAATTGAGCTATCGGATTCGGGTGAGAGACATACCGTTTGGTCAATAACTGAATCTAAACTCGTGCACCAGCTTAATGAACTTTTTATTAATCAGCCCTTTTATGTGGCCGATGGTCATCATCGCTATGAAACGGCGTTAGCCTATCAACATGAACGGGCATATCCCTCACCAGGCGAAGGATGGGGGGCATCAAGTGCTCCTCTAATGAATAGGGAGGCCTTCAATTATGTTATGATGACCTTGGTTGACTTGTCCGACACGGGATTACTTGTCCTTCCTATTCACAGATTGGTGCGTGGCGTAACTTACTCTATTTTGTCTGGACTGAAAGGTCAGCTTGACCACTTCTTTAGTTTGAAATCTGTTCCATTAACTGAGAACTTGGTTGACAGTTTGAAAGGTAAAATGATTGGTGAGGCATCTTTAGGTATCCTGGGATTAGAAACTGGGTCATTGATACTTCTGAAGAAGCGACAGAATGTTTCTATTGATGATGTAATGCCACCGGGGCACTCTCAGGCTTATAACAATCTCAACGTTAGCCTTCTGACCCATCTTATTTTAGGTAGGATGCTGGGGATTGCACAGGATAGCGAAGATACTGCTTATACAGTTGATGTGGATGAAGCTTATCAGCAAATAAAGGAGAGGAAATATCAATTAGCCTTCCTATTAAGTCCTCTAAAGCCAGAGATGATTAAGATTATCGCTGATGCCAGGGACAGAATGCCACGGAAGTCAACTTACTTTTACCCCAAGCTCCCCACCGGCTTAGTTATTAACCCTCTCAGCTGATTAGAGTCTTACTGCTTTAGCCGTGTAGATACCAGGGATAGTCAATATTTTCTGCCTTTGCTCTTCAGCCAGCGGTTCATCCAGGGCTAGAATCATAAGCGCTTGCCCTCGAGGCTGAAGGCGGCTTAAGTGCATAGAGCTGATGTTAATATCGGCTTTGCCAGTTATTGTACCAATGGTGCCAACAAGCCCAGGCTGGTCAAGATGGTCGCAGAAAAGGAAATATCCCCCGGTAGGCATGATATCTATCCAGAAGTCGTTAATTTGAACAATATGAGTTTCGCTATCCCTAACCGTGCTTGATATGGTGGTAGTCCCGCCCTCAGTGCTGATTCCCAGAGTGAGCAAATTAGAGTAGTTCTGACAAGTTATCTCCTTTTCTTCAGTAACCTTTAAGCCGCGCTGAGCGGCGATAAGACTGGCATTGACCAAATTGACTCTTTCCTCAGTTACCTGCCGTAGCAATCCGCTGATAATCGCTGTTTTTATAGGGTTACAATCGTAATTTGCTATTTCACCGCAATACTTAATACGTAGTGAGTTTGTCTGCCCCTCCATCAATTGGCTGGCAAGGCTGCCAATAGTAGAAGCAGCTTTAATGAACGGTATTAATTCAGAAGAGATATGGGGTGCGTTAACTGCATACCGGCTGAATTTTCCTTGAAGCACAGTAGAAACTTGCTCAGCAATGTCTTTAGCAACATTAACTTGAGCTTCGACAGTAGAAGCGCCGAGGTGAGGGGTAACAATTATTTTATCGCTGTTGAACAAAGGGCTGTTAGTTATCGGCTCAGTGCTAAAAACGTCGAAGGCGGCACCGGCTATTTCCCCATCTTCAATTGCTTTAACCAGTGCTTGCTCGTCAATTAGCCCTCCTCGAGCAGTATTGATGATTTGGGCTGTTGGTTTAATCTTTGTCATTTCCTTGGCACCAATCAAATTTTCCGTAGCTGGCGTTAGCGGCACGTGAAGTGTAATAAAATCAGATTCTTGAAGTAATTGGTCTAAGGAGACTAAGCTTATTTTGCGATTATGAGCATAACTTGTAGAGACAAAAGGGTCACAGGCGATAATTCGCATCTCAAATGCTTGAGCGCGCTTGGCTACCTCTGAACCTACATTACCCAAACCAATAATGCCCAATGTCTTGCTTCTAAGCTCCGTGCCAACTAATTTTCGTCTTCCCCATACACCTGATTTCAATTGGCTGTTTGCTTCGGGTATATGGCGTGCTAGAGCAAGCATAAGAGCAATAGTATGCTCAGCGGCAGATACGGTATTGCCTGTAGGGGCATTAACTACTGTTATGCCTCTTCTGGTAGCGGCATCAACATCGATGTTATCTGTACCTACTCCTGCCCGACCAATTACCTTGAGTTTGCCTCCAGCTTCAATGGTTTTAGAGGATACTCGAGTTTGACTGCGTACAATTAGGGCATCGTAGTCGCCAATTATGACCTCGAGCTCTTCAGGCTTCAATTTAACTTTGATATCAACTTGACCCAACTTGCGAAGAAGCTCTAGCCCATCTTCAGCGATAGGGTCAGCAACTAAAATTCGCATGTTCTAAAATCCCTCCTTTGGTAAAGCTTCAGCCACTGCTTGTAGTACTACTTGTATGTCATTTTCGTCAACCAAGCCAAGATGAGCGATGCGAAAGATTTCGCCTGATAGCCTTCCCTGTCCCCCAGCAACAACTACATTATATTCATCCCCGAGAATCTGAATTAATTTAGATATATCAAGTTTATCATCACCGCTCACTGCTGTCACGGTATTGGAGGCATGGCTCTCTTGTGCGAAGACTGATAATCCCAGCGACCGTATTCCGTTTCTGGTCATCTGGGCTACTCTAGCATGACGGTTAAATATGTTAGGTAATCCCTCATTTAACATCAAATCTAGGCCAGCGTTCAGCGCATAACAGGTGGAAACGGCGGGAGTCCATGGCGTTTGTCCCTTCCGCGAGTAATTTCTAGCTTTGCTGAAATCCCAGTAATAGCGTGGCATTTTGGCATTGGCATAGGCTTGCCAGGCTTCCTCACTTACACTAACCATGGCTAGCCCTGGAGGAGCCATCCATCCTTTTTGAGAACACGTGATAACTACATCGCAGCGCCAATTATCCACCGGTAAATCTATACAGCCAAGGCTAGATACAGCATCAACCAGAAGAAGTTTATCACATTTCTTGACTACGGAGCTAATTTCGGAAATGTTATTAGTTATGCCGGTAGATGTCTCATTATGAGTTACCAGCACTGCCTTAATATCGCTTTCTGCTCTTAATGCCCTATCTACGGCTTCAGGGTCAACTGGTTTTCCCCAGTCAAAATTGAGGTGCTTCACATTAGCTCCATATTGCTTGGCAATATCGGCAAAACGGTCACCGAAGGCGCCGCAAGATACTGCCAAAACCTTATCACCCGGCGATAAAGTATTTACAATAGCTGCCTCCAAGCCGCCAGTACCTGAACATGTGAGAAGAAATACATCACCCTGGGTTTGAAATACCCGTTTTAACTTCTCAGTCACTGAGTTAAACATAGTAATAAATTCCTTGCCCCGGTGGGATATCATCTGTTTGCTCCCTGCTTGGAGAACTTCTGGTGGGCAAGGTGTTGGTCCAGGTACGCGTAGCTGCATCTTTCAAACCTCCTTCAGATTTATTTAATAGCTATCCTGACAAAGTAGCGTCTTCCTATTTTTAGAATACTCCCTTCCTGAGCATTAATAATATTGCTGCTCACTTTCTCACCATCTAGCTCAATTGCTCCTTGGGCGAGTAAACGCTTTAATGCGCTATTGCTTTTAACCAAACCTTTTCGAAGTAGGGTTGGAGCGATATCAACCTGATATATTCCGCCCTGGGCCAGTTTAGCTGAGAAAGCGTACTCAGGAATATCCTGTGGCAGCTCCCCTTTCTGAAAAACTGCGGTAAAGTACTCTTCTGCCTCGGTTGCTGCTTGATTACTATGAAATTGGTTCACAACTTTATAGGCAAGCCGTTTTTTAAGCTTCATGGGGTTAATTGTGTGAGTATCCAACTGTTCTTTAAACCCAGTGATTTCTTCATCTGCAATATCAGTTACCAGCTCGAAATAATCAATGATAAGGTGGTCTGGAATAGACATTATTTTGCCGTACATTTCCCGGGGTGGCTCAGCAATGCCTATGTAGTTATCTGAGCTTTTGCTCATCTTCTGGCTACCATCAGTGCCAATCAGAAGAGGAACAAGAAAAACTTGTTGAGGTGATTGCCCCATGGCTTGTTGTAACTCTCTACCGACAAGACAATTAAATTTTTGGTCAATGCCACCGAATTCGACATCGGCTTTGATAACTACTGAGTCGTAGCCTTGGAGTAGAGGATAGAGCATTTCGGTTAGAGAGATAGGTTGTCCTGCACCATATCTTCTATTAAAGTCTTCCCTGGCTAGAATCTGCGCAATAGTAAATTTGCTGGTAAGTTTAATCACCTCGGCTAGGCTAAATTTATCATACCACTCGCTTTGCCATCTTACTTCTGTTTTATTCTTATCGACCACTTTGAAGAATTGTTTCATATAAGTCTGTGCATTGGTCTCCACTTCTTCAGGGGAGAGCATGGGGCGAGTGGCTAATTGACCGCTTGGGTCCCCAATCCGTGCTGTCCAATCACCGACTATGAGAATGACTTTATGCCCTAGTTCTTGGAACTGGCGCAATTTTCTCAAACCGGCTGCATGCCCTAGATGGATATCAGGGGTGCTGGGGTCAAAGCCCTGTTTTAAGGTTAGGCATCTTCCTGATTCCAGGAGTTTCACCAGCTCTTGTTCGACGATAATTTCCTCCACACCTCGCTTCAACAGGGTATTAAATTCAGGGTTAGTCATTTTAGTTCTCTACCTGCTATTATCTTTGTTCTTTTAATATCCTTTTCAATCTGAGCCTTTAGTTCCTGTGAAGAGGCAAGGTGTTTTTCATCTCTAAGTTTATCTATAAACTCCACCCGGAGTTCTTTACCATATAGGTTACCCTTAAAATTTAGAAGGTGTGTTTCCACAGTCCTTTCGTTGTCTCCGAAAGTGGGGCAAGTGCCGATATTGGTGGCTGAAATAAATTGCATGTTATCTACATAAGTAATGGTGGCATAAACACCGTCTCCTGGAAGTGCCTGCCATGGTTTTACGTCCAGGTTAGCGGTAGGGAATCCTAACCTTTGGCCACGCTCATACGCTGATACAACCTTAGCCCTGAGGTTGAAGCGACGCCCTATTAATCTTTTCACCTTCATCATATCACCTTGAGCTAATGCACGGCGAATGAGAGTGCTGCTCACTATTTCACCATTAACTGTAAAGGGAGGCATAATTTCCACAGTAAACTCCATTTCTTGCCCTAATGATCGCAGTAAGTTAACATTGCCTTCACGTTTCCTTCCCAGGGCGAAGTCAGGCCCGAGTACCAGGCCGCACATTTTGAGGTGTTTCTTGAGCAAGGTAACAAACTCTCGAGCACCAAGGTAAGCTAGTGCTGGAGTAAAAGATAACACAGCGATCAAGCCTATACCCACTTCGTGAAGTTCCTTAACTCGGTCTTCTAAGCTGCCTAACTGCGGTAGTTGATTATGAGGGTGTAGTATGGATTGTGGATGGGGGTCGAAGGTCACTACACCGCTAATTAGCTTTCTCTCTTGTGCTCGCTGGTTCAAATTCTCAATTAGATAGCGATGCCCGGCATGAACGCCATCAAAAACGCCGATGGTAAGGAGAGTTCCCTTGCTAGGAGCTATAGCAACTAATTCCTGCTCAATTCCCATTGGAGTTTAGGGCTTAACCTTTCGCACTATAACCAGCTAATTTTCTACCCATAGCTTGAGCTATAGGTCTCAGCTGCGATATAAGTTGTCGGAAATTATCAAAGGTTAGTGATTGAGGGCCATCCGCAAGGGCCTGTTCAGGATGAGGATGGACCTCTATCATCAATCCATCAGCTCCAGCAGCTACGGCGGCTAATCCTAAAGGAGCTACTAAATACCATTTTCCTGTGGCGTGACTGGGGTCGGCAATAATGGGCAGATGGCTCACTTTCTTAATTACGGGAATAGCACTGATGTCCATAGTGTTGCGGGCGAAAGTTTCAAAAGTCCTGATGCCGCGCTCACAAAGGATAACTTGTTCGTTTCCTTGAGCCATAATGTACTCAGCGGCTAATAGCCATTCTTGAATGGTAGATGACAAGCCGCGCTTGAGCATTACTGGTTTCCTTGTTTTTCCTACTTCATCGAGCAAAATAAAGTTCTGCATATTTCGTGCCCCGACCTGGAGAATATCAGCATAGCTAGCCACTAGTTCAACATCGGCCGGTGTCATTACCTCAGTAATGATGGGCAGTCCCGTTTCCTGTCGTGCTTTTGCCAGTAATTTTAGCCCCTGCTCACCTAGTCCACGAAAACTATAAGGCGAGGTCCGTGGCTTAAAGGCTCCACCACGCAGAATATTAGCGCCGTTTGTCTTAATCTCCCGGGCTATGCCTAGAAGCTGCTCCTCACTTTCTACAGCGCACGGTCCAGCAATAATAACCACCTCATTACTGCCAATAGCAATGTCGTTTAACTTGATTATGGTATTTTGAGGGTGAAACTCCCGACTGGCAAGCTTGTAGGGCTTGCTAACAGGGATAACCTCCTCCACCCCGGAGAGTAACGGTAGTGTATATTGAAGATCAGGACTAACCTGCCCCAATATACCTATAATTGTACGCTCGGTGCCTGTTGATACATGCTCCTTCAGTCCTAATTCTGCAATTCGTCTAACAACTCCATCGATTTCATCCTGGCTGCAGTTAGCTCTCATAACTACTATCATGTTTTGCTCCTCAACGTTACCGGTTTACCCTCCTTTAACTTTCGGGCTTCCCCTAGGTAAACATGTGTTATTTCCTCAGCCTTTTTTGGGGTATTTACCAGCATTAAAATTCTCAAGCAGCGAGGTAGGCTATTGGGGACATTCATCTCATGTCCACACAGCAAGGCGAGATGATGTGGCCAATCTAACTCCCGCGTTGCTGCTGCCGGAAACTCAGCATTTATATCTGATGTAGTGGTAAAAAGAATGGCGGCTATATCACTTATTTTGATATCATTGGCCCGCACCATTTCCTTGAGTAGCTCTTTAGTTGCCGTCATAATACTGTCTTTATTATTTTCAGAAACTGTGATAGCGCCTCTGATGCCACGGCAGCGCAACTGAGTGTCCTCCTTCATAGTTTTAGCTTAATAGCCTAACTTATTTGTTAGCTATAGTCAAAAACCCTTTCAAACCTCCCAGATTTTATTAACAAATTCTCTAGGTAATGAGTAGCTTTCACATGGTTATGACGAAAACACGCTTATACTATCCATGTCTACTGTTTCACCGGCAATTCTTTCTGGAAGCTGCCTGAGAAATTGCCTCTTTGCTGCCAAGTAACTATTATAAGGACCACCGTAATTCAAGTTCATGCCGGATGATTGAGCTTCCCCAGCCACGATGTCAGCCTTCATTTCTCCAGGGGCTTTTAAAACTCCCAATGACGTGCTATCGGCAATCACATTTATTAATAGGGCATTCTTGGAATGAACAATATCATAGATCTTAGCTAGATTCTCTTGGGGTAGGATGGATTTAATGGACACCAAAGTCAGGTAGAATAGAAAGACGGAGGTGTCAGATTGAAAGGTATTCCACAAGGAAGG
>CAZILT010000047.1:0-3611 GCA_964540185.1 uncultured Dehalococcoidales bacterium | reverse complement strand
CCTCCACCTCCTCCATCTCCCCCATCAGGTCCCCCAAAAGCAACATATTTCTCCCGCCTGAAGCTAACTAAACCATCCCCTCCCCTACCACCCTTTACTATAACCCGCACTTTATCTACCATAGATTAAGTATTACTTCCCTATGCCATTAATTATAAGACTAAAGTATAATAATTTTAATAGGAAAAGAATTAGAAAAAGGCATCTATCCTTGGAAAGTATATGCGCTATTGCCTTTATGTAATAAATATGCCTGTAGTTTCAACAGCTTGTATTTAAAAACAAGGATATTTATCCTCAGATTTTAACACTTCTTTGCACAGGCTTTATTTGAGATGATTTTTTCTCTAATCTGAGAGACCTGGTGGCATAATTTAGAGTTAATGCTCATTTCGCTGGCTATTTTTTTATACCCATGGATGATTGTGGCATGGTTTCTATTTCCCAGGGCTTTACCGATTTCAGGAAAAGAGTAATTACCTTCCTCCCGCATAAGGTACATAGCAATTTGCCGTGCTAAAGAAGTTCTCCTATCTCTACTTTTGCCGCTTAACTCTATCATGGAGAGGTTAAAATAATCGCCAACTGTTGGTGCTATTAACTGCCTATCCTGCTTGGTAATGGTGATTGTTAATAACCTGTTAACTGTTTGTGGAGTAAGCTCGGTACCAGTTAGCCTGGATTGAGCACTTAAATATATTAAGGCTCCTTCAAGGCGACGAACATTTTCCTTTATCTGCTCTGCTAAAAGGGACAGCACTTTATCGGAGCTTGTTATCGTCATTTCCCGTGCTTTAGCCCGGAGAATAGAGAGGCGTGTTTCAAAGTCGGGTGGCTGGATAGGGGCGATAAGACCACATTCGAGGCGGGACCTTAGCTTATTACTAAGTAACGGCATGTCTTTGGGGTGACGGTCAGCGGTAATGACGATTTGACGGTTATTGTTATGTAGTATGTTAAAGATTTGGAAGAAGCACTCTTGCGTTTGTTTTTTATTATTTATGAATTGTAGATCGTCAAATAGCAGCATGTGAACAGAGGTGAATTTACTGTAGAAATCATCGGCATGCCCCTGCTTAATAGCTAGCACAAATTCATTGGTGAACTGTTCGGCGCTGGTACGAGCTACCTGTAATCCATTGCTTGTAGCTCTGCGTCCGATGGCATGTAGCAGGTGTGTCTTACCTTGTCCTGTACTGCCGTAGATGAAAAGAGGGTTATAGTTACGCCCTGGATTTTCGGCTACTTCTATTGTGGCTGCGTAAGCTAAGCGATTACAGTCGCCAACAATAAAATTATCAAAGGTGTACTTTGGATTGAACCTATGTACTCTTTCTTTAGTGCCTGCCCCACCATCGGTTTGGTTAGCGGAGACTAGAGAGCTGCTTTGCCCTTGCTCTTGGTTGTGGATGATGAACTGGACTTCAATATCCCGGCCCAAAATTTGGGCCAGGATTTTTCTTACCAAGGAATGGAGGCGTTTAGTTAGCCATTCAGCGATAAAAGTGTTAGGAACTCCGACTACAAAGACACTTCCTTGGCAGCTTACGCCATGGCTGTCCTTAAGCCAGGTGGTATAATTCGCCCTGCTGACCTGGAGTTGGAGTTCCCCCAACGCTCTTTCCCAAATTTCCTTTGCTGACTCCAACTCACCTCCAAGTCAGAATATTTCAGAGTATTATTAATTAGCCCGAGGATGGCTGAAAAAGATAACGGTGGACTAGGTATAATCTAGAGGCACAATCTAATACAATATCAGATGTTCTTTGCTCTTCTCTAGGGAAGTTTTGACATAATAAAAAGAAATAATGGAAAATACCTCTGACATGAAAGTGCGTGTTGTTTTTATGGGGACTCCAGACTTTGCTGTTCCTATATTGGAGGCTTTAATCCGTGGTTCATATCATGTGGTTGCGGTGTATACTCGGCCTGATAAGCCAGCCGGCAGAAGGCAGCGACTTACCTCACCCCCGGTAAAGAGGCTAGCTGAGGAGTATAAAATCCCCGTCATCCAGCCAGAAACCCTTAGGGCAGCGGAAGCAGTAAAGGAACTGGCTAGCTTTAAGCCTGAACTGATTGTAGTGGCTGCTTTTGGTCGCATTCTTCCTCGAGAGGTGTTGGCTTTACCTGAATTTGGTTGTGTTAATGTTCACCCTTCGCTGTTGCCTCAACACAGAGGTGCCTCTCCAGTGGTTGATGCTCTTCTTTGTGGAGATTCGCTTACCGGCGTTACTATTATCTTAATGGATGCTGGAATGGATAGTGGCCCCATCTTAGCCCAGAGGGAGGTGGGTATTTCCTCTGAGAATACTGCCGGCTCGCTCACATCCAAGCTGGCAGATGTAGGAGCTGAGCTTTTGATGGAAACCCTGCCTGAATGGCTTAAGGGTCAGCTTGAACCGAGACCGCAGGATGAGAGTCGGGCGACCTATAGCAGGTTGATAACCAGCAAAGATGGGCAGATAGACTGGCATCTTCCTGCTGTGGAGCTCTGGCGGCAAGTGAGGGCCTTTAATCCTTGGCCAGGTTGTTATACCTGGTGGCAGGGCAAACGGCTTAAAATCTATAAGGCTGTTCCTCTTGGCAAGGTGGCAAATGGTGAAATTGGGGAAGTGGTAGCCTTACCATGGGCATCGCCGGTTGAGGGTGGGGTAGCAACCGGGGAAGGCGTTCTAGGTCTTTGTCAGGTTCAATTAGAGGGAAAGAGAGAAATGTCCATCGCTGATTTTGTGCGAGGACAAAAGGATTTCATCGGTTCTATTTTAGCCTCGCGCTGAAAGTAATTTCGTTTAATGCATCATGCCTTGCTTGCCCGGCGTAAAGGGGATTCTTCGCCTGTAGGGCTCAGAAAGACAAAAGGGGTTGCTAAACGCTCTTGGAGGAATACCTGGCGGTGGCTAAGGCAAGGGGGCTAAGAAGGGTGAGGGCGGGCAATATTAATCTTATGAGGGAGGATTACTGATATCAAATTTGGCGGTTCTGGCTGTTACAGCCCTATTTTGTCAGCCACTTCACGCATCCCCATGATGGTATCGGTGACCAAGTCTCGCAGCTCCACTCCCAGCATCCCAGCTCCCTTTTCAATCACTGAGCGGTTCACACCGGCAGCAAATGACTTATCTTTCCATTTCTTCATTACTGACTTTGCTTCCAGGTCGGCCACGCTCTTTGAGGGCCGGACAAGCGCTGCTGCCGTGATAAGCCCTGTTAGTTCGTCAATGGCATACAGTGTCTTCTCCATATTGCTTTGCGGTTCAACATCGCTGCATATACCCCAGCCGTGAGACACAACCGCTCGGATGTATTCCTCTGGCCAGCCTCGCTCCTCCAATATCTCTTGTGCTTTCTTACAATGCTGCTCCGGGAAGCGCTCATAGTCGAGGTCGTGCACCAGCCCGACGATGCCCCATTTCTCCTCGTCCTCGCCCACCTTCCGCGCAATATGGCGCATCACTCCCTCAACAGAATAGGCGTGCTTCAGCAGGCTCTCACTGTGATTAAATTCCTTAAGAAGTGATAAAGCTTCGTTGTATGTCGGCACATGTTCCGGCATTTTACTGCCTCCTTACCTGTGTTTTTGCATTCTAAATCAATACAGTGTTATCTGGGTG
>CAZILT010000046.1:0-8914 GCA_964540185.1 uncultured Dehalococcoidales bacterium | reverse complement strand
GGTGAAGCAATCTCGGGTCCAATCGCAGGAAGCCCCCAACATCTGGTGCTGATAATTAATATTCTCTCGGCTTTTCTTGGCCCACTCCCAGGCCATCTCAGCGAATTTTGCCCTCCCTATGTCATTCTTGGTTAGTCCTTGCCTGGCCAGCTGCTGTTCGACAATTACCTGTGTAGCAATGCCAGCGTGGTCGGTTCCGGGAAGCCATAGGGTGGGCTCTCCTTTCATTCGATGCCACCTGACCATAATGTCCTCCAGTGTGTCGGTCAGTGCATGCCCCAGGTGAAGTTCACCGGTGACATTGGGTGGCGGCATGATAATAACGAACGGTTTCTTAGTGGGGTCTATTTTAGGGGTAAAATAGCCTTGCTCAAGCCAGAAGTTATGCCACTTCCTTTCTATTTTGCCTGGCTCATAAGCTTTAGGTATTTCGGACATTTTTAATGACTACCTGCTCTCTCACCCACTGATAAGTCCCTTTTCCCTTTAGTTCAGGATGGCTCTCATACTTCCAGGAACCTGCCGCCTCCCGTAATGCTTCCAGAAACTGGATTCTTTTCAATTCCTTCCTTGTTGCTTCCATCACAAACTTGCTTCTTCCTCATAGGTCTTGTCAAGGACGGTTAAGACTTACTTAGAAGCTTCGCCACTTGATCTAGCATTCTGTCAGCTACCTCTCGTTTGGTTAGCAGGGGCAGGTTTTCTACTTTGCCATCTCGGTCAATGAGGGTGACTTTATTGGTATCAGCACCAAAGCCGCTATCGCTAGCTGTAATGTTATTGGCCACGATGAGGTCAAGCCCCTTTTGATGGAGCTTCTGCTTAGCATTTTCTATCAGGTCGCTGCTTTCAGCAGCAAAGCCCACCTTAATGAAGTCGCCCTGGACACTGCCCAGAATATCGGGGGTGAGTTCTAGCTCCAAGGTTAACCCAGCGCCTTTCTTCTTTATCTTATCCCTGGCTGTGCTTACAGGTCGGTAGTCAGCCACGGCAGCAGTCATTATCAGCACATCAGCCTGGAAGACAATGTCTCTGGTTGCTTTATACATCTCTTCGGTAGTACAAACATTGACTAGTTCTACCCCAACAGGCCTGGCGAGCGAGGTGGGTGCTGTGATTAACGTTACTTTAGCTCCTCTGTCACGGGCTGCCTCAGCTAGAGCATAGCCCATTTTCCCTGAGGAGCGGTTAGTTATACAGCGAACAGGATCGATAGGCTCCTGGGTGCCGCCTGCGGTGACTACAATACTGTTATGCGCCAGGTCTCCTCCTCTTCCCAGCACCTGATAGATGGTGCCTGTTATGTCGTTGATATCAGCCAGTCGCCCTGGCCCTTCCTTGCCTGAAGCTAGTCTCCCTAATGTTGGCCCGACAATAATGAAGTTACGCGCTTTCAGCTTCGACAAATTATCTTGAGTAATGGGATTTTCAAACATATTGATGTCCATGGCCGGAGCTATTACTATGGGTGCTTTAGTAGCCAACACTGTGCAACATAGGATGTCATCAGCCATACCAGCAGCCAGCCTGGCAATAATATCAGCTGTAGCCGGAGCAATAGCTATCACATCAGCAGCTTCAGCTAGAGATATATGTTCGATATTGAAATCTGTGGGCAATTCAAACATATCGGTAGTTACAGGCCTTCCTGTAATAGCCTGGAATGTCAAAGGAGTTACAAATGCATTAGCTGCTTCAGTCATAACAACGTCCACTCTTGCTCCTGCCTGGGTTAACTGGCTGGCGATATCTACCGCCTTATAGGCAGCAATACTTCCCGTCACTCCTAGGATAACACTTTTCCCTTTCAGCACAATGTAGCTCCTTAGCTATCCTCTGCCTTATTCATCTCATAAATAAGATACAATCCGGTTAACGACAAATCGGGATTTATTATGTCTATTGCTGGTATTTCTCTGGCTAAATAGGCATACCCTCCTGTAGCTACCACCTTCGCCTTGCTTCCTAATTCTTGCTCTATTCGATGGAGCATGCCTTCAATAAGCCCAATATAACCAAAGAATATACCTGATTGCATAGCCGATACAGTATTTTTGCCGATAGCCTGTTTTGGGCGAGTTAATTCTATTTTGGGGAGCATAGCAGTACGGGCAAACAGTGCTTCACTAGATATGCCAATCCCCGGAGCAATAGCTCCTCCAAGATAGTCGCCTTCTTTGGAAATAACATCAAAGGTGGTGGCTGTGCCAAAGTCAATGACAATCACCGGCTCTCCATAAAGGTGATGAGCAGCAACAGCATTCACCACGCGGTCAGGGCCAACCTCTCGAGGGTTATCCAGACAGATACGTACCCCGGTTCTTACACCAGGTTCAACTACCAAGGGGGCTGGGGAGGCTAAATATTTATGGCACACTTCCTGAAAGACAGGTACCAGTGGCGGGACAACGCTACATAATACCACCCCCGTGATTTTGGAAGCGGGCAGCTTGTGGCGTTGGAGAAGAGTGAGTAAAAAAGTACTATATTCATCCGCCAGACGATCCAAGACTGTGGCTAATTGCCATTCAACCTTTAGCTTAACACCATCAAATACACCTACCTTGACGATAGTGTTCCCAATATCAATAGCTAGTAACATGAAGACTCACCTTATATTTTATAGAGATATGAAGTGAGTATAACATCTTGATTTAGCCTTTGCTATTGTCGTCTATTTGAGATTTATGATGTTGCTGGCACTCAGCGTGCCCTGGCAAGGTTTCTCAGTTCCCTGACCATCGCCTGCCAATGTGTGCCCTGCCAATAAATACGATGGCACAAAGGACATTCCATATACTGCTCTTGAGTTTTAAACACATAAGGTGGAACTAAGTTTTGCACCTCATCTTTAGTCCGTGGTATCAGTGGTTGGTTGCATTCAAGGCAGCGGGAGAAAGGTTTAAAGTGATAGTCTAAATTCAAAAGTTTCATTACATCCTGCAGTTGGGCTTTAGGTGCATCTTGTTTGATAGATATAACCCTGAGCTTGCCATCTGTAACTAGACGTCTTCTGGTGATTTGGGTGTCTTTGGTCAAGATCACCCTGTCTTCATTAAGGGCGGTTTCAATCATTCTCCTGTCATTCTTCTCTTTAAACAGCAAGGTATCGTAGCCAATCACCCTTAACCATCTGGCTAGCTTACCAACATTGTTATCGACGATAAATTTGACCTGTGTAGACATCTAGTGTAGAGGTGGGTTACAGCCATTTGCGATGGCGCAGAAAAATAAACATACCTATGCCTATAAGTGCCATGATTAAAAACAAAATGCCAAGAGGTAAAAGGCTGCCTGGCTCTACTCCACCGGGCAAGGGGATATTCATACCCCAGATGCTAGCTATCAAGGTAGCTGGCGCCAGAAGAGCCATGACAATAGTTAACACTCGCATTATCTCCTGAATTCGATGTGAGGTTAACCAATTGCTAGTATCTACAAGCCCGTCTACGACCTCCCTAGAATCCTCAAGCCCATCCCAAATCTTACGAACATGGTCGGCGATATCACCGAAATAGATTTCCTGCTCCTCCTTGAAAAAGGGATACTCCTCCTCCTCCAACGTCTCTATTACTGCTATCTGAGGACGGATAACGCGTCGAAAGGAAATGAGGTCCCGCCGAATCACAGCAATTTGACGCACTGTCTCAGGAACAGCTTTAGTGTAGATGAGATCCTCTACAGAGTCGATGCTTTCGGTGATTTTACCTAATATAGGAAAGCAATAGTTAACCAATCTATCGAGTATATGGTACAACAGAAATGCCGAGCTTCTCCCCAGGTAATCCTGCCGACTTTTCTCATGGGTCTGGCATTCATGGAAAAACTTAGTTAGCGGCTTGAGGTTAGCAGATTTATGTATGGTGATGACATAATTCTCCCCGACGAAAATGTCCACCTCACTGGGTCTTGTTATGTGACTTTCCTTATCAAATACGGGAAATTGTAGAACTATGAACAAGTGGTCTTCATATTCATCGATTTTGGGGCGTTGTAGGCGACTCAAGACATCATCTAAGTTGAGGGGGTGGAAGTTAAATTGCTGCTGTAGGAATCTAACTTCGTTGATGGAAGGTTTTTCCATGTAGAACCAGGTCAGTTTGCCTTCGCTGATTGAGTCGATGTTCAGCTGTTTTTGTTCCATAGTTGCCATAAACACCTGCCATAAAGGAGATTCACTCTTATTTTATCATCAATTTCGCTGATAGGCTATATTTTGACTGATTTCGATTGGGGAACTTGACCGTTCGCCTTTTTCTGGAAGCAAAATGTTACAGGAGCAGCGATGCTAGAGGATTTGACTCAGAAGCTGAGCAAATCAGTGGCCCGGGGTAAGTCATCTAGAAACATGCTAAGTATGTTTGGCATACCCTACAGATAGATTTTACTCTAAGTAGCCTCTGAGCTTTCGACTTCGGCTGGGGTGGCGCAATTTGCGTAGAGCTTTAGCTTCAATCTGACGGATTCTCTCCCGGGTCACACTGAATTCTTGCCCTACTTCTTCTAATGTTCGAGTGCGTCCATCTCTGAGGCCAAATCTAAGCTGTAGCACTTTCTTCTCTCGCGGCGTAAGCTCATCAAGCACCTTATCTATCTGTTCTTTGAGCAACTCTCGTGAAGCAGCGTCAGTCGGTGCCAGGCTGTCTTGGTCTTCAACAAAATCACCCAATCGGCTGTTCTCATCTTCACCAATGGGCGTCTCTAATGATATGGGTTCATGGTGAAATAAATCCATAATTCCCTCTACCTTTTCCGGGGCTATGTCCAGACGGTCGCCGATTTCTCTATAGTTTGGTTCACGTCCGACCTCTTGAGTTAATTGTCGTGTTGTCCTTAGTAATTTGTTAATCGTCTCCACCATATGTACTGGAATGCGAATAGTGCGGGATTGGTCAGCTATAGATCTGGTAATGCCTTGTCTGATCCACCACGTAGCATAGGTACTGAACTTATAACCCTTTCTATGTTGAAACTTATCTACAGCTCGCATAAGACCAATATTTCCTTCCTGAATAAGGTCAAGGAGAGACATGCCATGTCCAATATATTTCTTGGCTATGCTAACCACCAAGCGTAGATTTGCCTCAGTGAGATGTTTTTTGGCCTTCTTTGCCTCATCCCTCACCTCTTCAAGGTAGAATTCAAATTGACCATTATGAGAGTGGAGACGCGCTAGGAATTCATCATCAGACAGAAGAGTTTTTATTTCTTGCCATGAGCTCTTATCTCCGATAAGAGCCAGCGATTGAGGCGGCAGGATATGGCTGATCAGAGAAGCATTTACTATAGCATCCTCTGCCGCACTGCCTTCTTTACTTGCCCCTTGAGCAGTGGCTGTTATTAGTGTGGCATCTAGAGCATTATCGGTGGCGGCGCGAAACTTGGGATTTGTAATTGTCTCTACCGGGCTATAAGAGCGGTCTATGTCTAAATGCTCTTTGATAAGTTCAATTACAGGATGAGCTTTATATAATCGAGAGATTAAATCGATTACCACATCAGATGCTGAGGGGAATTTCCTGTGTTTTCTAAAATAAGCATCCTCAATCTTTCCTAAATGTCTGCTCCGTTCTATCTTACTGGATAATTCCCTCTCTTCAACAGCTGTGAGAAGTGGCACCTTGCCGATTTCGCGAAGGTACATGCGAGCTGAGTCATCAATTATTTCATCCTCCAGCCCTATTATTGGCTTAGCTTCCTTAGCAGTTACTTCCTCTGTTGTCTCTTCCTCATCTGCTGCATCAACACCTTCGGTTTCATCCTGGCCAGCAGGAATTTCTTCTGGCATCGATTCCTCATCCCTGTTTAGTTTAGAAGTCTTGCCCTTAATTAAGTCCATCATTCAATCTCTTTTGTCCTTGCTGATTTCTCTCGTTTGGTGAAGATCTCCTTGAGTTGCTCGCTGGATCCTATCCCCTGTTCATCCAGCTTAGCTAACTCAGCATTCACCCCTTCCTTTTCCCTGGTGAGATTAAATATGAGTTCTCTCCCGGCCTCCAACCTCTTCGACAATCTCTCTTGCAGGTTGAGGATGCAGTCGCTTAGCGCATGCCTCCTCTCCCGGTCATTTTTATCTAGGACTGGCTTAGCCATTAAGTAGTTTAAATGTTCTAGTAGCTCGGCGTCAAATTTTTCCTTAAGCTCAGAGATGTCTCGGGAATGTCGCCAATCGATGAGAATCTGGCGGTTCTCAGTGCATTCGAAGTGCTCTGCCGACAGTTCTTGAGTCAGTGGGCGAAGCTCTGGATATTGGAGCAGCAGGGCTAAACAATATTCCTCGATGGGATTGGATACAAGTTGGTAAGCAGGTCGATGTTGCTCTGTTATCTTGGCTGATTGCTGTCTCGCCTTGCTCAATTGCAATTTTGTCAAAGATGCGTTGAGGGCGGATTTGCTAACTTTCAATATACTGGCCAATTTCCGTATGTATTGATCTTGCCCTACAGGGTCTTTTATCTCATAAATTAATGGCAGGAGGTTTTCTATAGCTAGGGCCTTGTCCTTAGCTTTAGTGAAATCAACCTTGCCTATTACGGCCTCGAAGGCAAAATCTAGCAATGGTAGAGCTTGCTCTACTAGCTCTTGCCACAGGTGAGGATTTTCGCTTATCACTTCATCAGGGTCTTTGTCTCGAGGCAAAAGGATGACCTTTATTTCAGCATCTAGAGCACTCTGGTATTCCACCAAACTGGCAAGCGCTGGGTTTGGTGCTTCCCCTCTATGTAGGGAAAGAGCCGATTCTCTTGACCATGAGAGCATTCCTGTTGCCTTTCTACCCAGGGAGCGAGCTAGTAGGTCTGCTCCTCGCAAAGTAGCTTCCTCTCCAGCAGCATCGGCATCAAGAGCCAGAGTTATGTTTTTGCTTAACTTCTTGATAACGGCTATTTGCTTTTCAGTTATGGAAGTTCCCATTGAAGCAACTGTGTTCTGCCAGCCATGCTGATGGGCTGCGAGGGCATCCATGTAGCCCTCTACAATTATTACTAAATTTCTTTGCCGGATTGAGGATTTGGCTTTGTCAATCCCATAAAGGCAACTACTCTTGTCAAAGATTAGTGTTTGGGCTGAGTTAACATATTTAGGCAGGGATTCATCTAGAGCTCTAGCTCCAAAGCCGATAACCCGCCCTTGAATATTGCATATGGGGAACATCAATCGATTGCGGAACCTATCGTAACTACCTCCTCCCTCCTTCTCTATTGCCACGCCAGCTTCAATTAGCTCCCTTTCCTCATATCCCTTGCCTATTAAGAATCCCTTAAGTATTTCCCAGCTATCAGGGCTAAAGCCTAAACGAAATCCCTTAATGGTTTCGAGTGTCAGCTTTCTGTTGCTGAGATAGGTTCTGGCTGTCTCACCTGCCCTGGTATTTAGAAGCAAGTGATGGTAGTATTCGGCCGCTACCTCATTAATCTGAAATAACCTTTCCTTCTTTTTATCCTCCGGTTTACTTGGCATCTCAGGAGGGCCTAAAGCTATGCCCGCCCTTTGAGCTAGCAGGCGGAGAGCTTGGCTAAAATCAATACCCTCCTTCTTCATAATGAAGGAAAAGACGTCACCACCAGTGCCACAGGCGCCAAAGCAATGCCAGGTCTGTTGCTCTGGGAAGACGAAAAAGGAGGGATGCTTCTCACTGTGAAATGGGCATAAAGCCTTAAAATTGCGCCCTGCTTTTTGTAAAGGAACATAAGCGGAGATAACTTCTACGATGTCTGTTCTTTGTTTTACTTCGCTGATGAGGCTCATTTAGATATTTCCTTGGCTAATCTTAGTGCATATTGGTCAGTCATTCCAGCAATGTAATCAACGACTTTGCGCTCTCTACTATCGTTCAGAGAGACAAATTCTGGAGGTAGTTCATCCTCGTGCTTTAAGAAATATGAGTATAAAAGGTGTATCGTTTCTCTTGCTTTCTTGGCATCTTTGATGGCTAAGCTGGGATTATACACCTTATCAAAAAGAAACTGGCGAAGGCTGTTAGCGGCATTGATGACCTCTGGACTCATGGTAATGGTTGGCTCTGTCGGGCTGCTATATCGGCTAATTGGCCAAGAGCGGCTCACAATATCACAAACCAGCATATTAATTCGCTGTGAGTGTGTATGGCCTAAAACCATTATTGCCTGCTGAGGCAAGTCATTTTGGGTGATAGTACCGGCTCTTATAGCGTCATCAATATCATGATTGATGTAAGCAATGATATCTGCTATTTTGCATACCTGCCCTTCAATAGTGCCGGCATCTCCCCATTCTTTTCCCAGGATAGCTGCTTGCCCCTTGGAATGCTTGAGAATACCATCTCGTACTTCCCAGGTGAGATTAAGTCCCTGCCCATCTTTCTCCAATAAATCCACTACTCGTAAGCTTTGCTCGTTGTGCCTGAAGCCACCAGGGTGGAGTTCATTTAAAACCTCCTCTCCTATATGACCAAACGGAGTGTGCCCTAAGTCATGTCCTAAAGCAATAGCCTCAGTTAAATCTTCATTAAGGTTTAAGGCTCGAGATATGGTTCTAGCAATTTGGGATACCTCCAAGGTATGAGTAAGCCTGGTAACATAATGATCCCCCAAGGGGGCAATAAACACTTGAGTTTTATGCTTGAGGCGGCGGAAAGCTTTGGAGTGAATAATGCGATCGCGGTCACGCTGGAAGCAGGTTCTTATAGGACATGGCTCCTCCCATTTCAGCCTGCCTCGGCTAAATTTGCTCCTGGCTGCATAAGGGGAGAGGTCTTCCTCTCGTTTCTCGACTTGCTGTCGTATACCCAGCTCATGAATCATCAAAGCCCTAGTTTTGCTTCCACAGCGGCGACGACTTCTCTAGTTTTATCTATCATATCCGGGCTTACTGATACCGAGGTAATTCCCCAGCGCACTAATTTCTCAGTAACTTCGGGGTAGAAAGAGGGAGCCTG
>CAZILT010000045.1:0-2256 GCA_964540185.1 uncultured Dehalococcoidales bacterium | reverse complement strand
ACTACTCCGCCGGCTGTTGTCAGCCTTAGTCTCTTCCAATTGAGCTAGCGGCCCACCAAGCAGATAAATACTATCATTGGAAAAGGATAGGAGGCAAGCGTAACAATAAACAAACCTCCTCTCGCCTGTAAGGCGAGAGGAGGCAGAATGTCAATCTTCCAGACAGTTAAACTATGCTATAAGCCATCTGAATATTGAGCGTGATTTTTAGCTCGCCAGGGCTTATGGTGGTCTCAGGGGCAGGCACGGGAGCCCCAGCAGCCTCATAAAAATCCCTGGTGACCGACGGCTGATAAATAGCACCCTCAAAAATATAAGTAGGCTCACCCAATTTAACACCAGCCAAATTGGCTAACTGTAATGCCTTGTCTTTAGCATCTTTCACTGCTTTAACACGTGCCTCTTCATAATATCGGCTTGGGTTATCTACAGTAAAACTTATTCCCTGAATCCGAACCAAGTCACCACCAGCCTCAGCCACAGCATCAATAACATCACCAGCTTTATCCACCTCCCTTATCTTGGCCAGCACTATATTAGTCACCAGGTAGCCGATAATTTCCTCCTCATCCTTTTCTTCAATCCACCTCGTCATAGGATAAATGCTAAAACGCTGCGTCTGGACGTCCTTGTCAGCCACGCCGTTGTCCTCCAATGCCTGCATCACTTGATCCATTGCTTCAATTGCCTGTGCTTGAGCCTCACTCACTGTATCAGCCCGAGCCTCAACTCCCAGGCTTAGCTCAGCAATGTCAGGAACCGCCATCACTTCCCCTTGGCCAGTAACCCATATTCCAGTATTTTGCTGCTGCAGCATAGAAACAGCACCCTGCTCGATTTCCCATTCTGGAATTAAGGAACAGCCGGCAGCAGCCAATGCCAGCACCACTACCAAACAAGGAATTAACCACCAACTCTTTTTCATATAAACCTCCTTCCCCTGCTCTATTATGATACTATATAACTTACATCTTTCGTTCTCTTCATATAACGAGTAAATTGACTTTTGGTTTAGTCTCAGTGATAAAATAGCCTCAGATAATGAAAAACACCCGCGAGATTGGCATAACAATCCTTATAGCTGTCGCTATCTTTATTTCCCTTCGATTCACCATTCAAGGCTACACCGTGCGATATTCCTGTATGCTGCCAAACATTGAAGATGGTGAGTGGATTATGGTCAGTAAAGCAAGTTATTTTTCCTCAGACCCCGAACGAGGAGAGGTGATTGTGTTCTGGCCGCCTGAGGATGTCAACTCAGAATACCCGTTCATCAAGCGGGTTATTGCCCAGCCTGGCGATACCATAGAAGTTAAAAACGGCAAGGTTTTCATCAATAACATTCCCCTGGAGGAAGAATATATCAGGGAGCCACCACATTACTCCTTGGCACCTGAATCAATACCCGATGGTGAATACTTCGTGCTGGGAGACAATCGCAACAATGCCAATGACTCACATCAGTGGGGCACAGTGCCTGCCGATAATATCATTGGCAAGGCATTGTTTATCTACTGGCCACCAGACAAATGGGGAATAATAAAGCATTCTGACTACCCAGAGTTGACAGGGGAAGGCGAGTAGCGGACAACAGTCTGCAGACAGCAGGAGGTGCAACTTGAGCGATGAGGTAATGAAGATATTTAAAATGGCTGGGGCGATAAAGGAGGGTCACTTCCTGCTTGCCTCTGGGTTACATTCACCAGTATACTGGGAAAAGTTCAGCATATTGCAATACCCACATCATACTGAAAAGTTATGTCACCTTGTTGCTCAGCACTTCAAGGACCAAAAAATAGATGTGGTGGCTGGCCCAACCATCGGCGGCATCATTCTTGCCTTTGAAGCCGCCCGGCAACTGGGAGTTAGAAGCATCTTTGCCGAGAAACAAGGGGGAACAAGGGTTTTCCGCCGCGACTTTACCATCGTCCCTGGTGAAAGGGTCCTTATCGTTGACGACATCATGACCACAGGCAGCTCGATTAGAGAGACAATAAACGCTGTAGATAAGCTTGGCGGGGTTATTATTGGAATCGGGGTTCTGGTCGACCGCAGCCAGGAAAAAATAGACTTTGCTGTCCCTCTTTTTAGCTGCCTCCGTTCTCCCACAATAACTTACCCTGCCGAAGAATGCCCCCTCTGTGCTGCCCACATCCCGTTAGTCAAACCTGGCGGGCAAAGCTAACCTGCTTGACAGCAAAGGAGTAAAAACCTAGAATATCCACACGAGCCGAGGTAGCTCAGGTGGTAGAGCAG
>CAZILT010000044.1:0-5988 GCA_964540185.1 uncultured Dehalococcoidales bacterium | reverse complement strand
GTAGCTTATGCACGGAAATACTATGCCGGGCTGGTAGCAGCATGAAAGGTTTCGTGTCTATTATTGACATCCGACCCCATTCAGCACTACTTGGTATCGAGTTTTTCACCTAGTTGTGGTGTCCCAAAATTCTGATATGGAGAAATGCAGCTGACAAGACATAGGCTACCGTTAGTGTCGCTGTGCGAGTTTGTTGAGGTCTATGTCAAAGCCGACGGCTTTCATCTCTGTTGCCAGGCTCAGTTTCCATGCTCCAGCGTCATCTAATTCTGTATATAGCACTCCTTGATAGTCACTTGGAAGCTCTACGCCTTTGGAGTAGAGGGCACGCACCCTTTCTCTTCCTAACTTAGCTATGAAGTATCCAAGTTCAAAGACAACATTTTGGCGTGCCCTTGGAGATAGTTCGCCCTCTTTCGATGCTAGTTTCCCTAAATCATCAGGAGTGAGAAGAACAACTGCATAGCCAATGTCAACTTCTGATGAGTGTGACTGGAGCTTTTCGATTAGCGTTTGTCCTTTGTCTGCTTGCTCATGTAGAATCACGACAGCTAGGTCTAAGTGCTCTAGAAAGCGGGCTACTGACTGTTTGATAGCGTCACCATGACCGTGGACTATGAAGACCTTGTTACCTGTAGGACTAATTGCGTCCTGCCTAGCTAGGACTGGTTGAAGTCTCTTTTCGAAAAGCTCCAGTTGCCCGTCAATTGACTCGAGTTCTCTACTCTTGGTTGCAAGCCACACCCTCAGTGCAGTCGTCAAGTTTACCGTAGACATTTCTCTCGAAGGTTTGATAGGGGCTACACGAGCTTCATACTTCTCAGCGAATGACGTGGTAACAAAAATAGTCTCTAGAAGAGTCCTATTGTATTTGTCCCAGTTATCAAGTATTTCTGCCATAGTATACAAGTCTACCTTTTTTCTACCTGCTGTCTTGTAGATTTCCAATCCCCTTTTCACCCGCCCTTGTATAAGTCTGGAAGCTTCCTCAGGCTCAACATTCAGTAAAGGTTGCTTCACAGACGGCAGGTCTTTAGAGCTCACCTTTTTTTCAGCCATTGCTTACTCCTATCGCATCATCAAACCATGTCAATTATAGCACCACCTGTAAACGCATACTCGGCAAACCTCTCTCAGCATGGGTTATCCTGCTTTGATTTCAGGCCTTCCTAACCAGTTCCCAATAGTGGCAAGTTTTGATTCATACTAAGACTTTGCTCCTTGAAAATGCAGCCCAGCCACTGTTTCTAGTCCCTGGCTGTGGTCTGCAGTGTTGTTGGAATAAGCACCCAGCCACACACCACCCCTCCCAGTCTATTCTAATCGAATAATGGGCGAAGATTTGGTATAATGGGCAGGAATCTATTAGGGAGGTTAGCAAGATGTACAAGAAACTATTAGTGCCTTTGGACGGCTCAAAATTATCAGAGTTTGCTTTGGAACATGCTAGAGCAATAGCTTCAGGATGTAATGTCCCGGAAGTAGTTCTGCTGAGGGTAATAGAACCCGTTCCCCGTGAAGCTTATGTTGGGGCTGGGGAAGACGTGATTCGTAATGCCCAGGAGAGAAATAAGGTAGTTATTCAGGAGTACCTCTCAAAATTGGCAGATGACCTGAAGAAAGAGGGCATAGCTGCCCAGGCTGTTGTACTCTCAGGCAATCCAGCCAATGAGATACTGGACTACGTTAATAAGAGCCAGCCAGATCTAGTTATTATGTCTACCCACGGAAGGTCCGGACCATCGCGGTGGGTGCTTGGTAGTGTGGCTGAGAAGGTTGTACTCCATTGTCCAATTTCCGTACTGATAGTTACATAGTTGCACTAACTGGCTGTAGAACTGGCGAGGCACATGGCTAGGGAAATATTATGGCCAGCCAGAGAAAGTAAAGGGCACCTTCTGATTATATTTATGCCTTTTCGCTACTAATGAGCGGCATAAAACGCTGATTTGAAAAGATTGGATTGAATGGGTGGGTGAGCTTAGCTAATCAGTAGCTGCTGAGTCTATGTTTATACATTACTACACCGGATGACACGAGGATGAGCCGAGTGCTACCCCCAAGCCATGCTTAGAGGGCTCGTCAGAAATCCCCATTCATTAGAGATTGACGCTTTAACTAAGCCTGGCTAAATTATCATACTTATATGATTTGACAAACTAGTAAGGTAAATCATACAATACTGGCACAATTTATTGCAGGAGGGAAAATGGAACAAGCCAATAGACGTGCAGTTGGTAAGTGTTTTGGCTCCACTGTAGTTGGACCGCGAGGACAACTGGTGATTCCGGTGGAAGCCCGAAAAGAGTTGGGCATAGATGTTGGTACCAAGCTCTTGGTTTTTAGTCATTTCCCGGGAAGAGGGCTTATCTTTGTTAAGGTCGAGGCTGTGGCAGAGTTACTTAATGTTATGAGCCGCCGGCTCACGGAGTTTACCCAGTTGCTCAAGGAAAGTGAAGCTGCTGATATTGGTATAGAGAATGAAAGCCATCAAGGTTAATAGCCTGACTAAAGCATTTGACCATCTTGTTGCCGTAGACCATATCTCATTTGAAGTTGAACAAGGGGAAGTTTTTGCTTTTCTGGGTGCCAACGGAGCGGGCAAAACAACCACTATTATGATGTTGGCTACGGCGCTTAATCCTACCTTTGGCACTGCTACTGTATGTGGGTACGATATTACAAAAAATAGGGCAGAAGTGAGAAAATCCATTGCTGTGGTCTTCGAGGAAATGAGCTTGGATATCATGCTAACTGCCAGAGAAAATCTTGACTTTCATGCCAGGATGTATCACTTAGATGAGAAAACCAGGGAGGAGAGGGTATCCCAAGCTTTGAGCTTAGTGGGATTAAAGAGCAAACAGAATGTGCTGGTAAAATATTACTCTGGCGGCATGCAGAGGAGGCTGGAAATAGCTAGAGGAATGCTAAATTGCCCTAGAGTATTATTTCTGGATGAGCCAACTTTAGGTTTGGATGTGCAGACGAGAAGGATGCTATGGGATTATGCTAAGAAGGTGAATAGGGAATCTGGCACCACAATATTGCTAACCACCCATTATGTGGAGGAGGCTGATTATCTGTGCGATAGAGTAGCTATCTTGGAGCAGGGGAAGGTGATAGTAACGGATACCCCTGGGAGATTAAAAGATTCCCTTGGTGATAGCTTGCTCTCTATCAGGCTTTCCCAGGGTTCAACTGAAGATATGGGAGGGCTGCTTAAGGGAATAGGCTGGATTAAAAAGGTTAACCGGCATGACAGTTGGCTGGAGTTGAGTGTTGAGGGTGAGCAGACTAGGCTGCCTGAGTTAGTTAGGTTAGCTAAAGAGCATGGATTTGCTATTTTCTCCATTCATCAGCATAAGCCAAGTCTGGAGGATGTCTTCCTGCACTATGCAGGCAAGAAGTTGGCAGGCGACCAAAGTGAATAACATCATAGAAATTGAAAATCTAACTAACGAATTCGGTGGGCTTATGGCTGTAGACCGCATTAGCTTGGGTATCAAAGAGGGAGAAATTTTTGGATTACTTGGCCCTAACGGGGCTGGCAAAACGACAATTACAAAGATACTGTGTACTTTACTTAATCCTACTTCGGGTTGGGCAAAGGTCTGTGGTTATGATGTTCTGCAGGAGAGGAATAATGTCAGGGAATGTATTGGAATTGTGTTTCAGGATTCTTGCATTGATAAATTTCTTACTGGCAAGGAGAACCTGGACTTCCATGCCCGGATGTATCACATGGATAGTAAGACAAGAGAGGAGAGGATTGCAGAGGTGTTGGACTTGCTGGATTTAAAGGGAAGGGAGAATAGTAAAATAAGCGATTGCTCGGGTGGCATACAGCGTAGATTTGAAGTTGCCCGGGGGTTTATGCATCACCCTAAGGTGCTATTTCTAGATGAGCCGACTTTGGGTCTGGATATAGAGACCAGAAGAAATATGTGGGATTACATCAAGATGCTAAATGAACAGAAAGGTACAACTATTATTCTTACCACCCATTATATAGAGGAGGCAGATTATCTCTGCCGACGGGTAGCTATCATCGACCGGGGTAAAATAGCAGCGGTGGATGTGCCCAGTAAATTAAAGGAGGTAGTTGGTTCTAATGTGATTTCATTGCAAGTAGGTGAGGGGAGGGGAGATGGCCTGGCGCATTTGCTGAAGGGGCGTGATTGGGTGAACAGAATTGAAAGACATAATAGCATGCTGGAATTGAGCGTCCAGGGCAGTGAAGAAAGGATGCCTGAACTTGTTGAACTTGCTGATGAACATGGGTTTGTTATAACAGCTATTGACTTGCGCCAGCCAAGCTTAGAGGATGCCTTTCTATACTATACCGGAACAGCCATAAGGGAAGAAGAGGGGAATATAAAGGAGCTAGGGGAAATAAGAAGATTCAGGAGGAGAAGATAAGGAATGCAAGTAGTAGGAGCCACCAAATTAATAGACCCAATACCGATTTATACTATGTGGCTAAGGCAGATGAAGAGGTTTTTGAGGGTAAAGGCTCGACTTGCTAGTTCAATATTGATGCCTTTTCTTTTCCTTGCTTTTTTGGGACTGCCATTGAGCTTCGTGCCTGCCAGGGCCATTCCGGGTATGCCCGAGGGGGTGAATTTCCTTGATTTTCTGGCTCCAGGGATAGTGGGTATGACTTTGCTGTTTGCTGCTACTATGTCGGGGGCATCTGTTATATGGGACAAGGAATTTGGCTTTCTCAAAGAGGTCCTGGTAGCTCCAGTTAATCGATTTTCCATCATATTAGGCAGGAGCCTTGGTGGTATGACCACAGCGATAATGCAGGCTCTCATTATAGTGGCAATAGCGATGGCTATGGGAGTCAGGATAGCGAGCGTTTCGGGATTCTTTCTGTCGATTGTATTCATGATTCTTACCTGTGCCACGTTTACCGGCTTCGGGCTGATTCTTGCCACCAAGCTGGGAGATACCGAAGGCTTTATGGCCATAATGAACTTAATAGTGATGCCTATATTTTTCCTCTCTGGAGCATTTTTCCCACCGGCTGCCATGCCAGCAGGGGTTAGATATATAATGTATGTTAACCCTCTCACTTACGGAGTGGATGGTTTAAGGGGCACTCTTGTCGGTGTTGGCGCCTTTCCGCTGTGGCTTGATTTTGTTGTTCTTCTCATCTTGTCAATAATTCTGGCAAGTTTAGGTGCTTATTTTTTTTCTAAGATGGAGGCTGATTAAAAATGAGGAAATGGCTGAGTTTAATAGTAGCAATCTGCTTAATTAGCGCTGTTTTCGTTGGGTGTGCTGGCTCGGAGGAAAGGGGCGCTCGAGAAACCACTGAAATTATCCGAGGTGATTTGGTGATGAGTGTCTCTGTCAGTGGCAACTTAGAAATGCCCCGTAAAACGGATTTATCTTTCGGCACCACAGGCATGGTGGAAGGGGTGCTGGTGGAAGAAGGGGATAGCGTAATGAAAGGTCAAACATTAGCCAGGATTGATGCTAGTGCGGTGGAACTAAATGTAGAAATGGCACAAGCTAAATGTGAAGCGGCACAGGCTGAATATGACATAGCTGAAAACAGCCTTATGCAAACAATCTATCCGCACTATACCAATACCTATGCTACTGACCTGCCGGGGACATGGTTAGCTCTGGAGGAAGCTCAACATAATTTAAAGGAGGTTCAAGGGCTTCTGAGCGAGGGGAAGATTGAAGAGGCGCAAGTCGCATTGAACCTACTTGAAGAAAATCTGGCCAAAGCGCAAAAGAAGGCGTACCGCAGAAGATGGGAGTTGCCACTTTCGGTTAAGTTAGTGGAGCTACAGTTAGATGCAGCCAAGGCAGCTTTAGACATGGCCGAGCTGGAGCTAGCCAATGCCAGGCTGGAATTGGCCAAAGTAGCGATTGTGGCTACTTTCGATGGCCTAGTGGCTGAGGTTACCATAAGTGAGGGACAGGAACTGTCAACTATGACATATGCCAACCCGGCGGTTCACTTAATTG